>CALGPD010000452.1 GCA_937960625.1 uncultured Spirochaetia bacterium
CATTGTGAATGCAAGTGACGCAAAAGTGTTGCCTTTCTTAAACTCAAAAATACCTGCGATTACTTGAGCTAAACCGCCTACGAATAACCCCATACCTAAAATGTGACCGTCTAATGCTGTAAAGCCTGCGTTATGAATATTAAGTAACATTGTTGTCATACCAAAACCCATTAAACCGATTGGTGCCGGGTTTGCGAGTTTGTTTTCTGCCATATTTGAACTCCTTGAAAATTGAAATTTATTTTATAATTCCATTATAAATATGTTACTTTTACTTAAAAATCAAGTGAAAAAACTATGAGAAACTCAATATCCATATAAAAATTGTAAAAAAAACTGTAATAAGCGCGACAAAGTACTGTAACACTCTTTTAAGTAATTTTTTTTTAATTAACTTTTCCAAAACTTTGATTAATAAATAGGATAGCATCCATATTAATAATTGAAATGTTATTATACCCGGCCGCCTTAAGAATAAATATATATTACTATATCAGAATTACAGATTCCAATATTAAATCTATTGAAAAAATTATGTGGTTTTCAATGTCCAAATAAAAATTGTAAAAAAAACAGCAGAAAGCACTATAAAAAACTGCATTATTCTTTTTAATGCTTTTTTTTCAAAAAGTTTTTCAATTCCAAGAATTAAAAAACCTGAAAAGATAAGAATGATCAACTGGAAAGTTATATATGAAGACAATCTGATACGACCTCTGATAACCTGTTTTCCCGTTGCCGGTAAAAATGGTCTGTGTAATCAAGAATATGTAATTCCGCATTAAAAGTACCGCGGAACTTTTCGGCAGATTCTACACTGCAATGCTCGTCATCATCACCAACGAAAACGAAAATTTCGTTTTCTGTAATAATATTTTTTTCATCATCAGTGAATAAAAAGTCCATGGTATCCAGCGGCGGCGAAATTAAGAATATTTGATGGCCGTTTATATTTAATTTTTTCAATGAATTAAAAACAACGTAAGCTCCGAACGAATATCCTGATAAAATAATTTTTTCAGAAGAATTAATATTATTCTTTAAATAATTATACGCTGATATTATATCATCTACTTCACCTATTCCGTTATCATACTCACCTGTGGATTCACCCACACCGCGGAAATTAAAACGCAGTGTAGAGTATCCTACCGAACTAAAAACACTGCAAAGAGTATTTACAACGTTATTATACATGCTTCCGCCAAAAGTAGGGTGAGGGTGGGCAACAACTGCTCCCCGGTGTTCACCTGAATCGTGAAACAGAGCCTTAAGCTTAATCTCTCCCGTATCAATTGTAATAATTTGTTCTTTGTTCATCATAACTTTATAATAATATAAACACTTATTAATAAAGAAAAACTGCCAAATAAAGAATAATTGTATTATTTTTTATTTATGAAAAAAATTATTCCCATTTTAATCGTTATAATATTTGTTTTTAGTTTTACAGCATTTTTAAACTCAGCAGTAAAAATAAAAAAAGCACGTGTTTATCCAGTTGAGAAAAAGCACATTGGTTTTTTTTATTCATTTTGCAGGAAAAATAGAATAGCTGTGCGTGCAATGCCAATTATAACGAGTAAAGTTAGAAATTTTCTCGTTTATATAATAAGCCCGGCGAATATGCCTAATTTTCTCCTTGCTGTTAAACTCGTTGCTTCTAAATATTTGCTTCCGCTTTTACGCAGTTTAACTCACAGCAGAAATCAAAAAGTGGGATACTATTCAATATTTATTTATATAAAAGATAAAAAAAGACTGTTAACGTCTATAATCCGGCCAAACGACGCGATAATGTATGCGGCAGGCGAGATAACCGACCGGCAGCTTTACAGACGCGTTATAGTGAAATATACAAACCCGTAAGTTGTTGTTTTAATGAGCTAAATTATTTATAAGACATATCTTCGGCTTTTTTATCATCCGCGCCATACCGTTTTAATATCCTAACAATTTTTGTTCTATTTAATTTTATAGCAACGGATAAAGGCGTTTCACCTGCATAGTTTTTTAAGTTAACTTTTGCTCCGTGCTTAAGAAACAATTCAACAAAATGAGGTTTTTTTCTTACCGCTTCAATCAATACTGTCGTAGGAGAACGTACGAGAAAATGTTGATTCGCATTTGCTCCTTTATGCAATAGATATTGAGCTATTTTATACATATTGTTTTTTAGTGTCAAAGATAAAGGTGTAAAAGATGGGCCGCCTCCAGGTGTACCGAGTATTGAATTTATATTTGCTCCGTAATTCACCAACTCTTTAACAAAGTTTAAATTTCCCTTATGGATAGCTAAGAATAAAGGCCTATCTTTACCAAGAAAATAAAGAATATTGCTAAGTTTTTTATATGGAATACTAACAGTTTTATACTCATAATATCTACACCTTGCATCACAGCCGTATCTTAGTAAGTCTTTGAGCAGTTTCATGTCTCCCTTAGCGACAGCGTAAAAAATGCCGGCTTCAGCGATTTTTTTATCAACCCCGTGTTTAAGCAATAATCTAAGTATATTTAAATTATCTCTTTCAATAGCGGATAGTACTGAATTTTCTTCAACCCATGGTGGGGATAAATTAAATGCTAGATAATTAAAACTAGGATCAGCGCCTTTTTCCAATAGCAATTTAACTATTTTTTCGTCGTTCTTTTTAATCGCTAGAAATAACACCGGTACTTTTATTCTTTTATTTGTTGCAGTGCTCAATGAAGAATAATAACTGGAATTAGAATTAACTCCGGATTTGAGCAATTTTTCAAATTCTTTAATGTTTCCGTTTTTAACTGCTTTAACCAGTGGTTTGTTATATTTATATGCAATTTTAAATAATTTAATGATTTCTTTTAAATTATATTTTCTTGAAGATTTTGATTTAGCTTTTTTATATTCCTTTTGAGCAATCATAAATGGCGTTAATCCCTTTTTATTTCTTAATTCTAGTTTTGCACCGTAGCTTAATAAAGTATTGACAGCATTGTATCTTGCTTTATACACTGCATTGTGAAGCGGGGTGTCTCCATCCCTGTCTCTTGCATTTACATCTGCGCCTCTTT
>CALGPD010000453.1 GCA_937960625.1 uncultured Spirochaetia bacterium
AACAAGCGTCATTGCGAGGAACGTAAGTGACGAAGCAATCTCGTTATGAATAAACCTAATGGGTTTGCTTGGCTGCCGCTAGCAACGACTAAACCCTTGGGCATGTTTCGCTTATTTCACAAGCCTTCGTCTTTGCGAGGAACGAAGAGACGAAGCAATCTCGTTATGAATAAACCAGACAGTATTTCTTTGCTGCCGCTCGTTTGTGACTGCGCACGGGTGTTTAAACTGAATAAAAAATAAAATATTTGATTAATAACTTGAAAATATACATTACACATTTTACAATAAGGTTAATTCATGATTTTAAGGAGATTATATGAACAAAGGCGTATCAATTGCTGTGAGGATTAGTAACAGGGTTGAAGAAGCTCCCGATGTACAAAGTGTTTTTACAAAATACGGATGTAATATAAAAACGCGTTTAGGCTTACATGAGGTCAGTGATAAATCATGTGCCAAAGACGGTTTGATTTTACTCGTTTGCGTTGGCGCTGATGACGAGCTTAAAAATCTGGAGAAAGAATTAAACGGTATACACGGTGTTAAGGCCGTTTCAACTGACCTTCCAATATTTGAATAATTAAAAGTGGCCTATATGCCGCTTTGTTAAATTTTGTAAAAAAATTAATTTTTGAACAAAAAATAGAATAACGTGTTTAAGAAATTTAGACAACGAAAAAAGAGGTATTTATTATGAAAACCCGTATTTATAATATTATTGCAATAATTATTTTGCTTACAATTGTTACAGGAATAGGCGCTCAAAGCACAACCCTGCCGTCTTCGCAGCTTAAAAAACAAGCTGACAAATATTTTAAAGAATTTTCATATCTAAAGGCTGCTAAGAGGTATCATGTATTGGAAAATCGAGGTGATGTGAGTGAAGAGATTTTATACAAACTAGGAACATCGTATTATTATTTAAAAAATAGAACCAAAAGTAATTATTATTTAAAACGGGTTATTGAAAAGAACTCGGGCTCAAAGTACTGGATGAAAGCTAATCATTCCATGTTTTTATTATCTATGTATTCTTATTACACGAGAAGACACGCTTTTAGTTACGCGAAAAATGTTTGGAATTATTGTAAAAATAATCCTTCGTTTAAAAAAGAATATGAGAAACTTTTATATAATCAGATAAAAATACTTAGGGGAAGTAATTACAACAGCATTCTTTCAAAGTTTATTGAAATATTCAGTGATTTTATAAACGAAATGCAGTTAAACAAAAAGCAAATACAAAAAGCCTTGTATTACAAAGGCATGCTGTATTACCGTTACGGTTTATACAGAAAATTTTCGGATTACAAAGAGAAAAGAAAATGGTATAGAAGCGGAAAAAACTTTTTGCTTGCAAAAGAAACATGGGAAAAATTATTTGATAAATATCCGTCATCCGTATATAGTCATAAAGCAACGTATTTAATCGGGCTTGGATATTTGCGTATGTCAAATTTTCTCGATAGTATTAAATGGCTTGATAAGTTAATAAAAAAATATCCACAGTCTGAATTCTACGATGACGCAAAGTCAATTATATTCAAAATAAAGCAGCCTAGAATTTATCTGCGTGTTACTTCTCCGTTTTTCCCCGGAGAAAACAAGGGGCACGTTTATTTTAGAACAAGAAACGTAAAAAAAATTAACTTAACAATGTACAGAGTTAATCTGCTTGAATTCCACAAAAATTATTATAGAAAAATAAGTTTAAAAAATTATAAACTAAACAGGCAGAATATCGTAAAACAATGGGAATTTGAAACCGGTGATAAATCCGACCATCACGTTAGATCGGGTAAAATAAAAGTGCCGTATAACAGACAAGGCGCGTATTTCATTGAAGCCAAATCCGGCAATCTTAGAGGATTGATTTTATACCTTGTATCTGATATTTCCTTAATAACGAAAAAAGGCAAGCATAGAATTTTAGCTTATGTTGTTAACGGCAGAAATTCTAATCCTGTTAATAGAGCTAAAGTATTCGCGGATTTTGCGGAAACCGGTCAGTTTAAAAACACGGTTTATACAAAACGGAATGGCACTGCAAATATCGCTTACCCTTCAAAGTATTCGGGTTCAAACTATATAGTTGCGAAAAAAGGCAGCGCGTATGCTATTTCAAGCTCATATTACCGTTACTATAGATATTATTCGCACCGTAACTATAAAAATTACGTTTATTCTGAACGCCCTATTTACAGGCCCGGGCAAAAGGTTTTTATTAAAGCTATATTAAAACGCGTTAGCGCGGCTGATTATCTCCCTGCCGCAAACGTAAAAGCAACTGTTGTAGTTTTTGACAGCCGTAGAAAAAAGGTTTTTGAAAAGATTATTACTACTTCTGAAAACGGAACTCTGGATTCAGGTTTTACTCTGCCAAAAAATGCATCCTTGGGAGTTTACCGTGTTTTAGTAATGACACCGGATAGAAGACGCAGCCGGTATTATTACCGCTACAGGTATGATACTTATTTCCGAGTAGAAGAGTATAAAAGGCCTGAGTTTGAAGTTAAGCTAAATACTGTTCAGAAAAGTTATGTTTTAGGGGATAAATTAACGCTAAGAGTAAAAGCCAAGTATTATTACGGCCAGCCCGTTGCGGGTGCTAGAACCGTAATCAGCATTAGAAAACGCTGGCATTTATACGGTATTCCTTACTATCTATGGAGAAAATATTACCGTAAATACGGGTATAGATTTTATTACATGTTTAAAGGCAGAAAATATATTAAAGCCAAAAACATCAAGACAGATGAAAAAGGCGTTGCTTATATAGATTTTAAAACAGAAGAAGAACAGGGCATACCTGATGAATTAAGAAAATACGTTAAATATACTTATTACGCAAAAAGTTCGGTTACAGATGAATCAAGACGGCAAATCCATGGCAATAAAACCATAAATATCAGCCTGACTGCGTTTATTATCAAGGCACAAGCTTTAAGAGCGATTTATACTCCGGGTGATAAAGTCCAAATTAATGTTAAAACCATAACACCAGCAGGCCTCGGTGTATCCAGAGTTTTAAATTTAAAATTACAGAAATATATTTGGAAAAACGGTGAAATCCATAAAAAGCTGCTTAGAAAGTCTAAGGTTAGGACTGACAGCGCGGGAGAATATCTGTATTCAAGCGTTGTACGAGAAAAAGGTTTAATCGTTTTAGAGGCAACGGGATTTGATAAACGGCAGACAAAAGTAACGGGTTCATCCAGTTTTTGGTTTGTTGATGAGAACTACAAAGGTGGATTTTACCGTTACCGTGGTATAGAAATTATAACGAATAAAAAAGTTTATAAGCCTGGTGATAAAATGAAAGTGTTGATTAATACCCAACACGGAAAAAATAATTTCCTCGTTACTGTGGAAGGTAAAACATTATACACTTACCGGTCAGTTAAATTTAAAGGCAATTCAAAGTTATTAGTATTTAATGTAAAGAAAAACTGGGCGCCTAATATCTTTATTCAGGTTAGAACTGTAAAAGAGCATAAGGTTTATTCATCCGCCAAAAGGGTTATTGTTCCACCTAAACATCATTATATAACTGTTAAGGTTAAATTAAATAAAGATGAATATCTGCCCGGAGAAAAAGCATACGCGGACATTCAAACCCTGGATTGGAAAGGCCGGCCTATTTCTGCTGAGGTCGCATTGTCTGTTTATGATTCAAGTTTATTGTATATTCAGTCAAGAATTGCCCCGGATATTAAAAAATATTTTTACGGTCGAAAAGTATACAATTCAGTTAGAACGTATACTTCATATTCGTTTTCACGTAGTTTACATGCATGGCAGATTGACCCTGTTACAGCTCCGGAAGTTAAACGTGATAAAATCCCTTCCCTTTTCGGTTATGGGCGTTATTACTATGCATTTGGATATGGCCGTTATCGCAACGGCAGGAAAATGGCTGAAAGCGGAGCAGCAAAGCCAAGTTCAGCGCCCGGGAACGGTGATCATGAAAAAAAACGCAGAACTTCAAGATCTAGAGATGGAAAACCAAAGCCTAAGAAGCAAGCTCCTGAAGAGTCTGCGCCTGATGTTCAGCCTGAGGTAAGGAAAAAATTTAATGAAACTGTTTGCTGGAAACCTAAAATTATAACAAACTCAAACGGAAGGGCTAGAATTAGTTTTAAATTTTCAGACAGCCTAACTACATGGGAAGTCGTAGCCCGCGCGGTTAAATCTCCTGCATTGGTGGGGCAGTCAATTACTAATGTAGTTACAACGAAAAACGTTATTGTAAGGCTGCAGTCACCGAGATTTTTTACTGAAAGAGACAGAAGTTATATTTCTGCAATTGTTCACAACTATCTTAAGAAAGATAAATGGGTTACAATTAAAATTGCATTAAAAGGCGGGCTTAGGTTGAAGTCAACTTCATATAAACGCGTTTTTATTAAAGCAAACGGAAAGTATAGAGCAGATTTTATAGTTAAGGCATTTAAACCCGGAGAAACGAAAATCATGGTTTCCGCATTAACTAATGTTGAATCTGACGCAATGGAAAAGAAATTTAATATTCTTCCCTATGGAGCGTATAAATTCGTTGCTTATAACGGCGAGGTTGTTAAAAACGGATTACCAGGCGCTAAAGTCATGAGTGTTTATTTGCCTATGGAAAGAAGGCAGGATGCTACGAACCTTAAAATCGTTGTAACGCCGTCACTTGCGATGAGTATACTGGATGCGTTGCCGTATCTTGCAAAATTCCCCTACGGATGTGTTGAACAGACTTTATCCCGTTTTATTCCAACTGTAATGGTGAAAAAATCATTAAAAGAACTCGGTATTGACCCTAACAGCCTTAAAAAGAAAATTGACCCTGTTAAAGTGGATTTGATGGTTAAAGCGGGTTTAAAAAGATTGTATGATTTCCAGCATTCCTCAGGAGGCTGGGGATGGTGGAAAAAAGACGCTGATAATAATTTAATGACTTCTCTCGTTGTATACGGCTTAATTCAGGCTAAACAAGCCGGATACAATATTAATTCATATAAATTAAGCAGGGCAATTCGTTATCTTCAGTCTGCAATAAAAACAGAAGAAAGGTTTCATACGCGTGCTTATATGCTCTATGCTATGTCGTTTGCCAGAGCAAAAAATGCAAAGGTATTGAAAGAGGTTTATGAAAATAGGAATAAATTAAACGTTTATTCTATGGCTTTGCTTGCAATGACTTTGAAGCGTTATAATGAAAACGCAAAAGCAAGCCTTTTAATAGAAAATATTGAAGATTATGCTAAAGTCAAAGGAAACCAGGCATGGTGGGGCAGGTATAAAGGATATTATTATTGGTATGATGATGCTGTTGAAACTACTGCTGCAGTTGTCAAAGCAATGGCTAATATCAAACCGGATCATAAACTTATCAGAAAAGCAGTGCGCTGGCTGGTGAATAACCGTAGAGGAACAAAATGGAAATCTACAAAAGACACGGCGGCAGTAATCTACGCGTTTATTGACTATATTAAAGTTAAAAAAGAAAATTTTAAACGCTATCACTTAAAAATTACGTTTAACGGAAGAAGCTTAACAAATCAACACATTGCCGGGCTTCAAGTGCTTGCAATGAACAACGTATATGAAGTTCCGCGTTCTTGGATTAAGACCGGAGATAACTCGTTAGTTATTATGAAAAACGGAATGGGAATTACTTATTACAGCGTATTTATGAATTATTTTACCCGTGAGCGAAAAATAAAAGCGGCAGGGAATTTAATTCATATTCAAAGAAAGCTTAGACGGCTTAAACCATATGTAACGGGTAAAAGGGTTGCATATAAGCGAATACCATGGACAGGAACCTTAGATTCCGGCGATTTGGTAGAGGTTGAGTTAACAGTAAAAGCAGAAAATGATTTTTCATATTTAATGATTGAAGACCCGAAACCGGCTGGATGTGAGAGTGTCAATTTACGCAGCGGCGGTAGTTATTTCAGCCATATCGAATTTAGGGATACAAAAATAGCAATGTTTATAGGTTTTCTACGACAGGGGACTTATAGATTTAGGTACAGGCTTAGGGCGGAAATACCTGGAGATTTTTCTCAGATGCCTGCGAAAGTATCGAGTATGTACGTTCCTGAGTTTAGAGGAATATCGGATTCACATAACGTGAAGATAATTGATGTAAAATAATTAAATAACCATAGATTTAATAACCGGTATGCTGAAAAAGTATACCGGTTTTTGTTTTATTGATTGATTTCTTCTTGTTTTTGTTTTTGAGCTTGTTCCATCAATTTTCGTTCTCTGGTTGAAACGAATTTATCACTAAATGGTATTTCAATTCTGGCTGTTGTGTTTTTATCAATAATACCTATTCTGAACAGATGAGGGTCTAAGTTTTCTCCCTTTAACATCATTACTATTAATCCGATACCAAGGCCCTGTCCTTCTGTTTCATCCGCATTTTCCATATAGAATTGTACAAGGTCTTCATACTGCATAACCTTGCCAAGTTTTTGCCTAATTCTTGTTTCATCAGCATCGGCAATAGGAATATTATTTTTAATAACAACGCGCAGTCCGTTGGCATCGTGAAAGAAAGTAATTTTCACGCTAACATCAGCAGCCTTACATTTGTGGGCATAAGCAGCAACCCATTTTTCAGTTAACCTTTCTTTAAAAAGTTTCATTCCTTTTTCATAGTCATCTTCATTGTTGATGTCCCATTCATTTTCATCAAAAATCATTTGTTTCATATTAGCTTTGGTTGCATTAATAGCAAGTTCTTTTATAGCTGTGTATAACGTTTCCATGAATTCTTTTTTATTATACTTTGATAATATCTCATCAAGGATTTTTTTCAGGTTACTTTCTATTTTTTCACCCATATAATAAGCAATAATTTTAATTGCTCTTCCTTCGGAAACTGCTTGTTTTATACTATCCGGTACTTCACTCATATTTCCTCCGATTAATTATTTGAGGATATAATAAATATATTATTTTACAAAATTTATGATTATCTAAAAATAATAACACAAAAGTATTATGCCTTTAAAGAAAAAAAATGTAAAGTATATTTTAATTTTTATGATAGTTCATCAATATAAGTATTTAAATCATCAAGTGTTTCAAATCCACGTTTGTTTGCAAATTCAACTTTAAACATATAGTTTGAAATCTTTGATATAACTTGAATAAAAACTTTGGAAGCATCAATATCTTTTTCCACAATTGCATCAATTTTTTGAGCCATTTTGTAAACTTCATCCCTCATTTTGAATTCATGAAAAGGATGTTCATTCATTTTTATTAAAAAATTTCCGAACTCTGAGAGTAGTCTGATTAAAATGGCATTTTCCGCATCGCTATCGTCAGAATTATAATAACGTAATTTTTTAGCAATACAGTTTAATAATCCGTCATAATCATTTTCTTCAACATGCGGGCAAAGTTTGAGATCAATCATATTTTTTTCACCATAAATTAAGTTTCTACAATTATATTAATCACAGCGAAAAAATCAAGTAATGCATGAAAAAAGTAATTAATCGGATTCATTAAATGCTTTAACAATTTTATCCGCTTCTTCTCTGTCAACAGCTTCAGACATTAAACATGCAACAGGCTTAGTCGCAGGGAAATTTTCAAAAATTATTTTTATTGCAACTGTAATAGGCACAGCCAGGATTATACCTAATAAACCCCATAACCAGCCCCCGAATGTCATTGCCATTAAAACGAGTAAAGGGCTGACATTTAGTCTTTTACCAAGGATTTTCGGTTCTATGAATGTACCTGATGAAGATATTCCGGCAATTAATAATATTGAAAATAAAACAGGCTGCCACGTTGATGGAAATTGTAAAAACGCAACTATGGTCGGTAATATTACTGAAATAAATGAACCGATATAAGGTATCCATAACAAAAAGAAAATTAAAAACGAGAAAAGGACTGAGAAATCAAGCCCGAAAATTAACATTATTATAAAACCGAATAATGCCGTAGCAACGTTAATTACTGCTTTTGAAACCAGATAACGTTTAATATTCATGGTAATATTATTATAAACAGTCCGGACCATTTTTGCTTTTTCTATTCCAACTGCTTTTATTATTCTGATGTCAAGATTTTGCGTTTCAAGTAAATAGAATAATGCAATAACAAGTATAAAGAATAAAAACGAAAGTAAATCAATGAAAGTATTTGCAGATATTCTTAAAACATCACCGTAATACTTTTTAGGTATTTTTTTAATCAGATTTGAAAAAGTTAAATCGCCTTTTACTATTTCAAGTTTTTGATTTAAGTATTGAAGAAAAGAATTAATCTTAGTTTCATAAATAGGTATCCGTTCTGAAAAATCACTTAAACTTGATACAATTATCTTAGCCGAGAAATAAATTACAATAACGAATAATCCAAAAGCAATTAGATAACCTAATAGCTGGGGGATGCGTAACCGCGTTTTTAATATCTTAACCAGAGGTTGAAGCATAAAAATAAAAAATAATGCAACAATTAACGGCCTGAAAATTCCTGAGAGTTCTCTTAATATCACTGTAATTAAAACGAGTATTATAAGAACGTATGCAAAATGCGCAATACGTTTACTTCTTTCAGCATAACCAAGGTCAAGGTTGTCTACCTGCATATATTGCTTTTTTGTAAATAAAGTTGAAATTGATTTTTTCTTTTCATTAGGGTTGTAATTATTATCTTTATTCATATGTCTTCCGTAATAAACTTTTTATATTTTCAAACACAATGTTTAATATTGCTATATTCTTTTTCTAATATAAACTTTGTTTTTTTTTTATACAATATCAAAGTGAATATTTTTTTTAAAATCAATATTATTTTTTAGAAATAAAACATAAGTTTATCTTATCTACTATTAAAAATATTTTCAGCTGATAATATCAATTTGGAGAAACATAATGAACATTTTTACATTAAACTCATGTAAAGAATTCGTTGCCGGGGATTTGACGCGTTTAAAGGAAATATTTAATCCTTTGAAACAAGAACTCAAACTGAGTTATTCTCTGGCGCATGCAACCGTAGAACCGCATAGCAGGACTTTAAAT
>CALGPD010000454.1 GCA_937960625.1 uncultured Spirochaetia bacterium
TGCGCCGGTCATATAAACAAAGAAAAGCAGGAAGAACAATTATCATACAAAAAAATGTTATTAAAATACCTATTCCGCCTATAAAACCGAGTTCTTCAAGCCCTTTGAAACCGGTTAAAATCATTGCAAAAAAAGATGCAGAAATAGAAATCGCGCTGGTTACATTTGCTTTTCCCGTTGACATTAGTGTGGTTTCAATAGCGAGCTTAACGTCTTCAGTACCCTGCAATTCGGCTTTATATCTGGATAAAATATGCACACCGAAATCAATACCAAGCCCAATTAAAATAATAGTGAATACTATTGATAAAATCGATAAATGCCCAACAGTAACTGTCGTAACACCAAAAGTAAGAGCAATTGCAATAATTAATGACAGCGATGACAATAAAGGCCGGGGAAGATTTTTAAAAAATATAATAAACAACAACGTTACGATTACTAATGCTATTAATGATGCTTTTGCCATATCACTATTTGAAGTATTCATCTCATCGGCTTGTAAAACGACCCTGCCCGTTATTCCGGCTTCAATATTAGGAAAATCCTTTAAAGTTTCCTTAACAATTCTCCTCATCATTTTAAGAGGTTTTTTTATAATGTTAAGTTCATTCATGTTTTTATTTGGCAGAACCATCATTAATAAAAGTTTGCCGTTATCCGTGAACAAATAACCGTCTTGCTCTTGTTTGACACCTTTTTTCAAACTTTTAAGTTCAGGGGCTGACATTAAAGAAGAAAAATCTACTTTACCGCCATTGCCTTTCCGGAAACCTTTAACAAATGCGGCAATTATCCTTTGCAGCATTAAATACTCTTGCTGGTATTTTTTAGACTGCAGTTTGGCTTGTTTAATTGATTTACCTACAAAACGGTCGACATATTCGGAATTTACGAACCTAAAAAACTCCATCCATTTTTTAAGTTCTGTTAATCCCTGCTTAGTAATTTTACCCTTGAGATTTTTCCGTAAATTTACTTTAAGGCGTTTTATTATTTCAGCCAAAAGCCCGTTTAAGTTTTTTAAGGAGGCCATCATTTTTAAGCCATCTTTATTTTTAATCAAAACTTTGCGTAAAATCTTAAGATTCTTTATATCGAGAAATAAAAGAATATTTCTGCCGAACTTCTCATAATTTACTTTATGAAAAATTTTCTTTATATGCTGTTTTTGCTTGATTAATTTTTTATAAATTGTATCCGCAAACCTTTTTGCTTCAGCCGGATGATTTTTAACATCAATAACGATATAAATCATTTCAGTATCGCCGAATTCCTTTGTGAAATTAACGTAATCTCTTTTATATTTCTTTGAATTACTTATCATATCAAAGTAATCAGCTGAAATTTTCAATTTCGTTATTGTAAGAAATGCGGAAATTCCTACAAGTAAAAAAGCTATTATTATTATATACTGAGGATACTTATAAATAATATTGGATAGTTTTTTTAAAAATCTTATTCTCATATTTACTCTTTTAGTTGATTATTAACAAAGTTAAGTAAAAAGTTCTAACTCAACTAGTTATATAAATAATGCTTTGCTTCAGTTATTGCATGCATAACGAAAAATGATGTTGAAACATCACTGCCAACGAGTATACGTGTCGGATGGCGCATTCTATTCCATTCATACGGTTTATAGGGATGGCCTTTCCCTTCTCCGAGAAAATCAACGAGTATTTTTAAACCCGTTGCTATTATCCCGTCGTCTTTATTCTCATATCTGAATAAACACAAAGCACAAACTGCAAGAGCGGCATCAAAAGCATTAATTGTAAATCCCATAACATCGTTTTTAAGATAATCAATAGCAATTTTTCTTATCTCCTGCATTTTCCCCTCAGGGTCGAGCATTTTTTTCTCCTGCTCGGACAAAGTAAGATATGTATTATAAGCTTGAGAGGTATAGTAAACGTACATAATAGGCAAATAATACTTATGTGCTGATTCATATTTAAAGTTGCCGCTTGTATATGTGTTGTAATGAAATTTAAGAAACCGCTGAACAGTTTTTAAATTCTCACCTACAAATGATTTCCATTGTTTCCGGTTAAATACAATTGAATTAAAAATATCCATATTATGGCCGGGACATATTTCCTGACCAATAGAATCGCGGATGATTCTTCCATCCCCTTTATCAAATTCTTTATGAAACCAGATGCCTACCGAACCGTTATAATCAAGCGGCTTTGTTATTTCAATGGTTGCAAGGTTTGAATCAAATCCACTGCCGTATTGATATTCATTGATAATTTCAACCCAGGGATGATTTAAAAATTTCTTACATTCTTCTAATAGTTCTTTATCAGCAATGATTTTATTTTTCTTAACCAACTCAAGCCATTTGCTTGCTATTTCGAGAGTTAAAAATGTTGTATCCGTATCAGGAACGTAATCTTTAAAGCCTAAATCTGCTTTTTTCTGCCAATCGGATTTAGTAAGATTGCATAAAGGGGTGCCGTTTTCGTCCATGGGTAAACACGTTGTGCTTGGATGCTTAACGCCCTTGTTAGGGGATGTAAGCCATTCCTGGCTTGTTACAACCATATATCGCACCATATTTTCTATTATATTTATGATTTTATTATATTCATGCCTGCTTAAATTTGTTTTCTCAATTCTTGAAAGAAGTTGTTCACAAAAGATAGCATCGCTAAACGCAATTCTGTGATATATCCAAGCAACCTTTTGATACATTGGTTCACTGATACCTTTAAATGGTTTTCTGATAAGCTTTGATTTTTTCGGATTAGACTTTAGAAAACAACGGATAAAATAAAACAGCACTGTAATATTTTTATATTCAAATGCACCCAAACCGTGTAAAACACTGAAAAAGTTTTTACTGTTCATATGCTCATCACCGGTCATAACAACCTGAGCAGCTACTTTAATCCATGGGTCTTTTTTACTATTACCCCATGCTTTGAATATATCACTTGTAACCGATGCCATAACTTTATCAAGTTCCTCTTCAGAGGGTTTTTGTTTAACTAGTTCGGTTTTCTCACGGATCTGATAATTTTTTTCAGGAATTTTATCAAGTAAATCACCAATAGGTTTAAACGTTGTATCAATCCATTTAGCGTCATTCCAATTTTCATAAGTAGCATTCATAATAGCTTTAAATATTTCTTGATACTTAGGGATATCTGATTTAGGAATATCAGGATGACGGATTCCCTTTAATATAAACGTTTTTAGCAGTATATTGCCTGCCAGTTTTTTATACATCTTTCTGAAATTTTCTCCGGGTTCTCCCGCAGGTTTAGTTTTAAGTACAATCTTATCGCATATATCATACAAATTAGCATTCTTTTCAGCCATTTTCACCTCGTTATGATTAATAATTTATTTTACAATTAATTCAATATTAAATCAATAATAATTATAATTTTAAGCAATTTAAATTTACGCAAAATTATTTTAAATTCAATATTTTAATAGAATCGAAACAATTAATACTTTATTTTTTTATAATAATAGATATTATTATAGTATTATGGTACCGGATTTAGCGGTTAAGAGCAGAGATGACATTTACTCGCTTATTGAACACCAGGTTGATACTTTCTCTACCAAAATTGAGACATGGTTTAAGCGGTACTTTACCTCAAACCCAATTAACGAAAAAAAGCCCCAACTTATAGTAGGAACTGACAGTTCATATTCACACGGAAAAACGGTTTTTACCGTTGCAATCGTTGTTAATACAATGGGAAGCGGCGCTGAATATATATTTAAAAGGTTTACCGTATTCCGTTATCTGACAATTTTTGAAAAAATTTATTCCGAAGCCCACACTTCTGTACTCGTTGCCAGTATGCTTAAAGAAAACGGCCATGTTGACCGGTTCAGCGAACTTATAGTGCATGTTGATGCAAACGAAAATGAAAACGCTAAAAGTTCTCAATATTATCATTCAATTATGGGTATGGTTAAAGGCTGCGGGTTTAACGCAGTTGGCAAACCCTATGCGTTTGCAGCTACAAACGTAGCAGACAGACATTGCAGGTCTTAATTAAATGTTTTAAAACCAAAATTCACATTTCAAAATATTTTCATGAATTTATTTGTTTAATATCGAATGTAAAGTGTTCTATATAAAAGAAACCCGTTATAACATTTATAACGGGTTGGGAGTGTTTTGAAAAATTTATATCTTGGCCTGTTTAATTAGGCCTGTGGTAGCTTTTTTATCGTCTGTTATAAAATTATTCTCCTGAATTTAATTCATCTCAGTTTAAAAATTAGACTTAAAAAAATTAAAAAGGTTAAAAAAAATCTTAAAAAAAATTATTTTTTAAGATTTTATATAACAAAATTTTTATTTGGCTATGAAAAATTAAAAACTTAACTATATTTTGCTTGTGAAAAAAAGCATACTTTTATTAATCAATCCATATGCCGGAGATAAAAAATCTGTAAAAAAAATTTCAAAAATTGAAAAACCATTTATAAATAACGGTTTTTCAGTTGAAACAGTTATTACAGAAAACAAAGCTCATTTAATTCAAACGGCTAAAAACAGGTGCGCGAATTTCACACATGTCGCTGCTGTCGGCGGAGACGGCACTTTAAACGCCGTATTAAACGCTTGTTTAAACGATAATATTATATTCGTTTTTATTCCTGCCGGAACAATAAACATTTTCGCAAAAGAATACAAAATTCCGCTTAACACCGTGAAAGCAGCAAAACTGCTGTCTACAGGAATCACAACTAAAATTGACGTGATTCATGCAGGCGCTAAGAACGCTTTACTTATGGTAAGCGCAGGCCTTGATTCTTATACTGTGGATTACGTTTCAAAAAACAAAAATAAACCAGGCAAATTTAAGTACTTTTTTCACGTTCTTAAGAACGCTTTTAAATACACCTATCCCGATTTAAAAGCCGCAATTAACGGCAAAACAATTACAGCAAAGTTTATATTAGCCGGTCAAACCAATAAATATGCCGGGTATTTAAAACTTTTACCAAAGGCAAAGTTTAATGACGGACTATTGCACGTTTGCGCGTTTAAGGGCAAATCTCCCTGGGCACACCTCATGCTTGCAATAAAATCCTTATTTGGAATACATTCCCGTTCACATTACGTTGAAATCCTTAAAACGGATAAAATAACTCTTACAGGCCCGGATAGTTTAATATCTCAAATGGACGGGGAACAATTTGCTCCCCTCCCGCTTGAAATATCCATAATTCCGGACAAAGTAAATTTTCTTATACCGTCCAAATCAGGATAACACTTAGGTCTTTTCGGCTAACTATACTATGTAATAAGGAGACAAATATTATTCGTTTCCTATCAGTGAGCAAAGGGTATCTTTCACTGTGTCCTTTAGATAAATTATATTTATCTAAATAAAACTTCTGTAATGTCAGTTGCCATACGATGAATGACGAAATTTAAATATTCTTCGTCATTAATCTTGACTTTAAGTTCTTTGATTCGAGAAATTCCATTTTCCTTTTTTCTTCGTCGTCTTCTCACTTTGAAAATCCTTTTTCAAAGATATTTTTTTGAACTTGTAAAAAAAACAAATTCTGTATATCAATAAACACGTTAAAAACGTGTTATATTTATGCACTATGGATTGATTTAAATGAAATTTACGCAGTGAATATATTTTCGATATGTTTAATCTGATAGTTTTCAAAATTTACTCCATCCGTGAATAAAATAATTAAATCAATTCGACAATCCTTGTCTGTTTTCAAAAACTTTCCAATATAGTATTCGGCTGTTTTATAGATTCTATTAATCTTTTTTTGGGAAATCTGTGAAATTACCGGCCCAAAACTTTTATTTGTTCGTGTTTTAACTTCAACAAAAACCAAAACACCGTCTTTTTCCGCTATTATATCTATTTCCCCATAACGGCAGCGGTAATTTCTCGTTATTATCTTATAATTTTTCTCAGCTAAATAATCCCCGGCAATTGCTTCCCCAAAATTTCCGAGTTTTTTCCTGGCTGAATTAATAGAATTATCGGGCTTATTTTGCATTGGTTTAACCAAATTTATTTATTAATAAAAAAAGTATAATTATAATCAATTTAAAACAGGTGATTTACTTATCAAAACGAAATAAAAAACCCGTTTTTTTTCTAAAACGGGTTAAATAATCTAAATTATAAATTTTTAAAGCTTATCTGCCTCCACCGGATGGCCGTCTATTTCTTCGGCGTTCTTTGCGTTTTTCTTTTCTGTTAGTTCTGCGCTCTCTGCGGTTTTCTCTTCTATTAGTTCTTCTGTTTCTTACTCTCTCTCTGCGGTTTCTTCTTCGGTCTCTTACCCGTTCTCTGCGGTTTCTTCTTCTATTATCTCTTATTTGTTCTCTACGGCCTCTTCTTCTATCACGTCTATAATCTCGTCGGTGATGTCTTCTATCGCGTCTATAATCTCGTCGATATCCTCTACGATATCCTCTACGATATCCTCTACGATAACGTCTTCTTGCTCTTGGATGGTATCTGTAATATCTTTCTCTTCTTATTCTTCTCCATCTTCTTGTTCTTGGATTATATTCCTGATAATATCCGCCTCTTTCATAATATCTCATTCTATAACGGCGGCTGCGGTAATATCTGTAGTAACGCCTTCTCGGTATTCTATGCCATCGGCCTGTTCTAGGGTTATACTCCTGATAATATCCTCTTCTTCCATTATAACGCATTCTAGGACGCGCATGGCTGGAAGTAAAAGGAACGAATAATGCTAAAAGCATGATTAATAATAAAAGTTTGCTTTTCATTTTTTCTCCTCATTTATATTTGTACACATTTATTAAACCAAAATGTTTACATATAGATAAACACATTGTATTCGTAAAATACTTTTTTTTCAACGATTTTTAATCCATATTTAACAAATTATTAAAAAAAAAATCCCACTTCATTTCTAAAACGGGATTTTTAATTAAAAACTAATAAGTCTATCTGCCGCCTTGCGGACGATTTTCTCTACGGCGCTCTCTGCGGTTTTCCCTTCTATCTTGTCTTCGATTTTGTCTTCTATTATGAACTCTTGCTCTACGATTACCTCCATAATGTCTGCGGTTATGCCCTTGATTACGGCCATAGTGTCTACGGCCCTGCCCTTGATTACGGCCATAATGCCCACGATTCTGCCCTTGGTAGCGGCCATAGTGTCTACGGTTACGGCCATAATACTCTCTGTTTGCATTATAACGCGTTCCCGGCCTTGCATGACTTAGAGTAAAAGGGATAAACAGCGTTAAAGCTGTGATTAATAATAAAATTTTGTTTTTCATTTTTTTTCTCCTCATTTTGTCATGGCAAACATTTTCAAATCCAAAATGCTTACCGGACTATGAACACAATCACTGCATAAATTAATTTTTTTTTATGCTTTTTTAAAAAAAATTATAAGTTTAATCTCACTCATTCAATATATACAATTTATTTAAAGTATAAATTAAACCGTAAAAACAAAAAAAGCCGGAGCAATAAGCTCCGGCTTTAAAAATCATAGTTTATTATAATTAACTTAGCAGCTTATCTATTTCAGCAATTCTTTCAAGTAGACGCTGTATTTGTTTGTCAAACTTTCCAGTATCCGCATCTTTTTTATTTCTAAACTTTTCAACTTGTTTAACAAGCCTTTCACGTTCTGAAATTAATGCCTGACGTTCTTGTTCTGATAATGATAAATTACTATTAGTAGTCTGAGTTTGGGTTTGGCTTGAATTTGTGCCGGTTGATGAACTTTGTGAATTACTGCTTCCACCTGATGATGAACTTGAGTTTGTTCCTGAGTTACTTGATGAAGTATTTGACGCTGAACTTGAAGAACCCGTTGTGTTTGTCTGAGTAGCTGATGATGAAGAGCTTGAATTTTCAGACGCTGATGAAGTATCAGAAGTTGCCGATGTATCAGCTTGTTCCGTTGCCTGAACTTCGTCAGGAGAAACACCTGCTGCTTCAGTAACGCCGCTACATGAATATATAGAGAATGCTAATATTGTTGCTATTAACAAGGTAATTTTTTTCATTTTTTTCTCCTTTTTAGTTAAATCCTTCACATATAACTAATGCAAACTTCATGCCAAATTCTTAATTCACTGTATAGCAATGGATTATGAACGCATCAACAACATTCCATTTCTTGAATACGCTAAATTTGTAGGGAATTTTTAATGAAAAGTGTAGGCAAATTTTGAATTTTTTTCAAAAATTTTAACTATTTTCCATTATCATAATTTACGACAACTGCTCTTAGAGTAAGATATAAAAGCGTTCCGTTTAATATATGCCACATAAAATGCGTTCCTAAAGGAAAACAGCCACACAAAGAGTTATCAATAATCCGGAAAAACAAAGATAGAATAAATAATATACCCGCCAAAAACATAAGGTATTTTTCGTTTTTATTCTTTCTATAATGATAAATACCGAAGCCGGCTAAAAATAAAATCGAGGGAAAATAAGGCAAAGACCCGTTAAATACTGCCGGAAAACGGGTTAGAAAAGCGGAAAGCGCTAAAAATAATACAAGCAAGACTATAGTCCAAGTCGTTTTTAACCGTATAATTTTTCTGGAATATATCCAGATAAAAGCCAATTCATATAATATGATAGGAATTATATCAGTTAGAATTGCCCAACGCGTTGCGAATGTATGAAATAAAAAACTCCCTACACCTATTGAAAAAAGAAGTATTATTAAAATAAAAATATCAGAAGGTATTTTTACAAAACGTTTTTTCGCGTCACGGTAAGCGAGCAAAGCTCCAAATATAAAACTCGCGTTTGTTAGCGCGTTAACGGGTTCACTCCAAAACTCAGGCCCTGTTCGTTCACAATATAAATCAATCATTTATTTTTCCTCTATCTTTCAAATTTGGGGCGGGGAACAATTCTGCTAAAAACGAATTTATTCGTTGCTTGCTGAAATTTAAACTCAAGTTCATAATGTAAATATCTGCTCAAGCGTGTCATTATTTTTTTTTGCTCTTTGGTTGCCCCTGGCTTTATACACGGTATACGGTAGATTTTAAAACCTGCCATTTGTTCCATTTTAAGTGTATATAA
>CALGPD010000455.1 GCA_937960625.1 uncultured Spirochaetia bacterium
TTAACGCGGAGGGAAGATGAGAACCGCGGAGGTTTAGGAGGTATTTAACCGGTATGAATGGTGCGTTGTTTGGATTCGAGATTAAGCTGTTTTAAAGCCCCCGGCTTGTTTTTACACGGTGTTGGTTTTTAAGCCCTCTTTAATAAAGAGGGCGGTTTGCTTTTTTATAATGTTGGTGTTTTTCTTAATACCCCATACTATTACTAATTCCCATCTTTATTTAAAGAAGGGCTAGGGATGATTTTTTCAATCTCCGCGTTCTCCGCGTTGTATGCGTTTAAAAAAATCATACTTTTACTTAAAGCTTTAATTCTTGATTTAAGCGTTCTTATATTGCGTTTATACGCGTTACTCTTGCTGTTTGAAAAATTTCTATGAAAATAAAGAATACCGGCATTACGCGCTAATCGCGCCGGAATAAAAATGAATTCCAAGGCCGATTGTAAAAATGAAATCTCCCCATAAACCGTGCTCAATACAAACACACAGAGTTGAACGGTTTTTTGAATAATTATACGCAAACATAAATCCGCCCAGAGTTGTCATTAACGGTGCTATCAGATTTCCAAAAACAACGTGTACAAGGCCGAAACTCACCGCACTAGCGATAATTAAATTGGTTTCTGAGTTGAATATTGGTTTATAACGGTGAAAAATAAACGCGCGGTATATAATCTCCTGAACGTAAACAGAAATTAAAGGGTATAAAACCATAACCATGAGCCAGAGATAAAATCTATGTTTAGGGAATGAAAGAAAAAGCCTGTTATAAAAGAAAAAAACAAGAACGGAAATAATGCCGGCAAAAACTATAAAACGTAGAAATACTGTTTTTAAGAAAACCTTAAAACTTATAGGATTCCATAATTGTTTACGCTTAAAATTTTTATCACGTAAAAGAATAACCAGACAAATTATTCCCATAACAACCAGCGTTGGAATAAGAAGGCGTTTTAATTTAAGTCTGAAAAAATATAATATAAAGGGCAAAATTAAAAACAATAACGTAAACTCTGCATAGAGGAATAATTTATTCGTTTGTTTATTTTCCATCACAGAAAAATACTTTAAATCTATTAAAATCAAAATTTAAATTAGATAATTATTAAAAAAAGATTGAATCATGATTAAAAAAATGTAAAAATATAATAAGTAATTGTTAATACGGAGAAAAAAAATGCAATGGTTAATAACAGTATACGTTGCTGCAACAATTTTAGGTGTTGGAATAAAATTAATAGACATCTTCGGTTTATTTCAAAATAATGATGATGACGCAGAAGATTTAGACGGTGCTGATACAGAAGGTGATATAGAATCCGGTATGGACCCTGATACGAACGGCGATGATGAAGGACATGGTTC
>CALGPD010000456.1 GCA_937960625.1 uncultured Spirochaetia bacterium
CGGGAATGCTTGATTGAATTTAACTATTTATTTTTTTTAAATCTGAGTGAATCCTGTGAATCAGTGGGCAGAAAAAATCCTGCTTTTGCTTAAAGCTTTAATTCCTGCTTAATACCGGCTTCATATTGTGTTTATACGCGTCTATTTTGCGGTTAGAAAATAAAGAAACAATTCCACGTTTTAATAATAATTGGTATAATCACAAATTTATGAAGCAGGGAGAACGTATAGATTACGTTATCAAGTTGTTTTCGGTGTAAAAAATGCGTATCTGGAATAAAGAAGTTATGATACACCGCGTTTTTCGTTATATTTTATAAGTAAAGTTGTAATATATCGGAGTTAAACAAAATTGCGCAGCAATTTTGTTTAACGGGCGGCGGCATACACCACCAACTTAAAAGAACGTCCATCCTTGGACGTAAAGGATGTGTAATTGAAATTTTATATTGTAGACGTATTTGGAAATAGCAAGTTCTCCGGCAATCAATTAGCTGTTGTTGTTTTAGATAAGTCTATACCAACAACAGTGATGCAAGATATAGCTAATGAATTTCATTTTTCTGAGACTACATTTATTACTTTAAATGAATCGACTGATATTGAATATAAAGTAAATATCTTTACACCGCAAGCAGAGGTACCATTTGCTGGTCATCCAACATTAGGCACAGCGTTTATTATTAGAAATGAAATTTTAAAAAGTAAGTTATCTGAATTAATATTAGATTTAAAGGTAGGCAAAATACCTGTAAAATTTGATGACAAAAATAATTTACAATGGATGAAACAAGTTGAACCAATTTTTGGTAAAACACATAATGCAGAGATAATCTCTGAAATTATCAACACATCTATAAATAATATTGACATTAGATTCCCTATACAAAATGTTTCAACAGGTATTGAATTTTTATTAATTCCTTTAAAAACATTGGATTCAATTAAAAATACTTCAACTAATTTGCAAAAATATAAAGAATATTTTATTAAAGATGATCCCAAGCCACTTTTCATATTTTGTCCCGAAGTGTACGATGCTAAAAATAGCATTAATAGTCGAATGTTTGCAGATGTGTTTGGTATCCCAGAAGATCCAGCAACAGGAAGTGCTAATGGTTGTTTAGCAGCATATTTGACAAATTATCAATATTTTGGAAATAGCAAAATTAATATTTCAGTTGAACAAGGTTATGAAATAAATAGAAAGTCTATTTTATATTTACAATCCAATAAAGAAAATGAACTGTATAATATAAAAGTTGGAGGAAAAGTTATTAAAATTGCCGAGGGAGAACTTGTTTAGTTTATTTAAAAGAAGTCCGTCCATGGGCAAAATTGAACTTGGTGGTGTACTATCGCACAACACAGTTTACCCGGTTCCGGCTGGACAAGCCAGCCTTCACCTAAATTGCTTTTGCGCGTAATACTATCCCGCTTTGAGCAACTAAAAAATAGTTGCTTTTTTAGTCTTCCGGATTATAATGAAATATGAGCAAAATCGAAAAACTTCTTGAAAAATTTAAACAAAAAAAAGTTTGGCATAACCTATCGGGAGTTGCAAACGCTGCTTAAAAATTATGGGTATGAAGAACAGAATAAGGGGAAAAGTTCAGGATCAAGGGTTGCTTTTGTTAATTCAAAAACAGAACATATTATTCGTCTTCATAAACCACATCCTGAAAAGGAGCTTAAGAAATATCAAATAGATTTGCTTTATGACGAGTTTAATAATCGAGGTTTTTTCAAATGAAAGATGTAATCAAGTATAAAAATTTTTTTGGCACAGTTCACTATAGCACGGAAAATGAAGTCTTTTTTGGAAAGATTGAAGGAATAAAAGACTTAGTGACATTTGAAGGTAAATCTGTTAAGGAAATTAAAAAATCTTTTATGGAAGCTGTAGAAGATTATATAGAGTTATGCCAAAATAACGGTATTGACCCTTTTAAGTCATTTAAAGGTTCATTCAATGTCAGGATTAAGCCGGAAATTCATAAGTTAGCTTTTCAACTTGCAACGATGAAGGGCCAAACTTTAAATCAATTTGTTCAAGAAGCCATCTCTCATGAAATCACAAAAGAAAAAAAGCAGCTCGAAATCGGAGAATAGTACAGCGCGCAACAGCCGCCCGTTAGCAACCATATTGAAACTAAAACAAAGTATGCTGACTAAAATTAGCGGGATTTTTTATTTTTACCGCATAGGGACATAATATGCTGACAATATATAGAAATCCCCCGGCTTATTTGGAAATACGTTGGTTTTATCAAGCCCGCTTTAAATAAAGAGGGC
>CALGPD010000457.1 GCA_937960625.1 uncultured Spirochaetia bacterium
AATGTTTTGTTGATCAAATAATCAATTACGGTGTTTTTCAAGCAGACGCGCATCCCGGGAATATATTAATAACGGATAAGCAGGAAATAATAATTCTTGATTTCGGATTGATAAAGTATTTGAGCAAAAATTCCCGTGAAGGTTTTCTTAAACTCGGTATGGCAATAATAAATCAGGACAGCGATGAGATGGACTATTCTTTCAAAAAGATGGGTTTTAAAACAGACACAGGGGATATGACAGTTTTCCATTATTTCGCGAAAATATTTATGAGTATTTTCACAAACGCTGATGTTGATGAAGTTCATACTCAGTATAAACGTTTCAACACGTTATTAAGGCAGCAAAAGTTCGCGAACATCCCACAGGATTTTATTCTGCTTTCAAGAATATTTTTCGCCATAAACGGCTTGCAGGCGTATCATATGCCGTCAGAAAATTTTAAACAAATTTTAACAAATCAGAAAATTAAACACGATTTGGATTTTGAACATCAAGCCAAAAATTTAATTAAGAAACTTTCGCTGTTTATTGACGTGCCTTCGGAAATGGCGGATAATATGGAAAAACTTTTAGACGGCATTAACACAATAGAACAAAAACTAACGCAGGAAAAAAAATCAGGCAAAACCAACCGTTTGCTTATTATTTTGGCTTTAATTTCACTTGTATTTTTATTTCTTGGGGATAAACATACCGGCAGTCAGGTTTACTATGTTGTCTCTGCTGTATCCGGCGCACTGCTTTTGTTTACCGCGCTTTTTCGGAAATAGAGTGTTACTTAATACAAAAGGAACGGCAATAAAATGAAAATAACGTCAAAAGTAATTAAAGCGTGGTATGAAAAAGAATTTATGGGCGAACACCATATGGGCGCTTACACCGTGAAATTTAAATTGGATAGAAAATTCCGCGGCGTTGATACATTTCTTACTACAAACGGTGAAGCTATGTTTGATGAAAAAAAACCTTATCTAATAATTTACGATGCCGTTGTTATTCTGGTTTTTGATTATGAAAAAAAAGAATTATATAACATAGAAACGAAAAAGCCTTATCTATTCAGAAAGGCGGAGATTAACAACGGAAAAGTAATATATACAACGGAAAATTATCAAACAAGCACAACTGAAACCGTTGCTATTGATTTAGATACGCATAAACTTTCCCCCGGTTATGGTAGAATAAACAACGGGAAATTTCCAAGCGCAGTATAATTTTTTCACAAATAAGTTCTTGATTACCCGGTTATAATAAAGTAAACTATTATACGTTGGAGTAATTATGAGTGTATTCGGTGAAAATAGAACAGTGAATGCCCCGGGGCAGATATTTAAAAACGTGGAACTGGCATTTAACCAAAAAATAAAAATGGACGGTCTTGAGTTTTTATCCTTGCTTTTAAACGATAGTATACCCGTTTGTTTTTTTGACCCTCAATACCGCGGTATTATGGATAAAATGAAATACGGTAACGAAGGCGCGCGCCAGAAAAAACGCGCTGTTTTGGAACAAATGCCGGATCAAACAATTTACAGGTTTATAAAAGAAATTAACAGGGTGTTAATTCCGGGCGGGCATTTATTTCTTTGGATAGACAAGTTTCATTTGTGTGAGGGGTTTGAAAACTGGATAAAAGAAACGGATTTAAACACCGTGGATTTAATAACCTGGGATAAAGGTAAAATCGGCATGGGGTATCGAACGCGGCGCAAATCTGAATACCTCGTTGTTTTGCAAAAATCCCCGGTGCGGGCGAAAGGCGTTTGGTCTAAACACGATATTCCTGACGTCTGGCAGGAAAAAGTCGCGCATAAACACCACGCGCACCCAAAACCCGTAGAGCTTCAGCGGGCCTTAATACAAGCCGTTACCAATGAAACCGATGTTGTTATTGACCCGGCCGCGGGTACGTTTTCGGTTATGCAGGCATGCGGAGAAATCAATAGAAAATTTTTAGGTTGTGATTTGAATTTCGGTGAAGTTTAATTATTTGCATGAAGATATGGTTTTGATTTGAAATAAACCACCAAACATACGAAATACACGAAAATAAGAAAGAAAGGATAGAAATAAATTGAGTGAGCTTTTATTTAAAGAAGAAGTATATCAAATACAAGGTGCATTGTTTGAAG
>CALGPD010000458.1 GCA_937960625.1 uncultured Spirochaetia bacterium
GCTTTTTACTATTAATATAATTGTATAGAAGGTAAATAATTAACTTAAGTTAACACCCGCAATCATTAAAAAAACTTAAATTAGCAAAATGTGTAACTTTATTTTAATGACGTTCACTTTTTTTAATATTAAATTCCATTTATTAAAAATTTTGCTGTTTAATGTTAATAGAAATTTCATAATTTGAATTAATATTGCTTTTTACACGCAAAAAGGAGAATAATATGTCAGAAAAAGTCGTTGCATTAGTTGGAGCCACGGGTGCGGTCGGAACGGAAATGCTCGGTGTACTTGAAAAAAGAAATTTTCCTGTTAAAGATTTAAAGTTGTTTGCTGCTCCTGAAGATAAGGGCAAAAAGATAAAGTTTAAGGGTGAAGAACTCGTTGTAGATGTTATTAATGATGATTCCTTTAAAGGCGTTGATATTGCTTTATTCAGCGCGGGTAAAGGTGTTAGCCAGAATTATAAAGACCTTGTTGTAAATTCCGGCGCTGTTATGATTGATAATTCCAACGCGTTTAGAATGGACCCTGATACGCCTTTAATTACTCCCGAGGTTAACCCGGGAGATATTAAAAACCATAAAGGCGTTATTGCTAACCCTAACTGCTCAACAATTATCATGGTTGTAGCTTTATGGCCTATTCATCAGGTATCTAAAATTAAACGCATTGTAGTTTCAACGTATCAGGCAGCAAGCGGAGCGGGTAAACCGGCTATGGATGAACTCGCTGCTCAGTCCATGCAAATCTTGAAAGGGGAAACACCCACGAAAAACATTTTCCCTCATCAGATTGCTTTTAATCTTTTCTCTCACAACTCAGACATTCAAGAGAACGGATATTGTGAAGAAGAAATGAAAATGGTAAACGAAACCAAGAAAATGTTTCACGATGATTCAATAAAAATCAGCGCAACCACTGTACGCGTTCCAATTATGCGCGCTCACAGTGAATCAATCAACATTGAACTTGAAAAACGCCTTGAAGTTGACGAGGTTCGTAAAATCCTTGAAAAAGCTCCGGGCATTAAAGTCGTTGATGATAGAGCGAAAAATTATTTCCCAATGCCTAATGACGTTACGGGTGAATACGACACATTGGTTGGCCGTATCCGCCACGATATTTCAAGTGACACGGGCCTTGATTTATTCGTTGTAGGTGACCAGTTATTAAAAGGCGCTGCGTTAAACGCGGTGCAGATTGCGGAACTATTGTAAGAAAAGAACAAACTTTTTTGATACAGATAAGCGGGCAGCAATGTCCGCTTTTTTAGTTTAAAACCCGGTTTCTATTTATTATATTTTTAATATAAAATATTACGGAGATATTTTTATGCGTTCTGTTAAGCAAACAGTAATTTCAATGATACAAAAAATGCCGGATGATGCCACGCTCGAGGATATTTTTGAACATTTATATATTGAGCAAAAAATTCTTAAAGCTCAGGAACAGCTGCGTTCAGGAAACTTTTATACCCATGAACAAGCTAAGGAATTAATTAAAAAGTGGCAAAAATAAAGTGGTCAAAAGACGCATTTGAATCCTTAAAAGATATCTATGACAATATTGCTAAAGATTCAAAGCAATATGCACAATTATTTTGCGAAAGAATTTTAGAACTAGTTGAACATTTAGAATTTTTTCCGGAAATTGGGAAAAGTGTTCCTGAATCAAATAATGAAAATGTAAGAGAAATAATATTTAAAAATTATAGAATTATTTATCAAGTATACGAAGATTATTTAGAAATTCTATTAATAATTCATGGAAGTAGGTTAATCAATTTTACATATGAAGACAGGGATAATTAAAACGGAAATCGTAAAAAAATGCGTTAGATAAAAGATAATTTGAGCAGTGAAATTGCAGACATGTCATTGGAACGGGAAAAAGAATATTTAAAAAATGAAATCCCAAAGCTAAAGGCAGCAAAGCAGAATAGATAAACGAAAAGCGTTTTTTCAAGCGACACGGGCCTTGATTTATTCGTTGTTGGTGACCAGTTATTAAAAGCGCTGCGTTAGACGTTGTTCAGATTGCAGAACTATTGTAAGAAAAACCAAACTTTGATATAGAAAGCGGGCTGTATTGGTCCGCTTTTTTTTATGCTTAATTACGGATGATAAGATTGAGACGTTGCCCACCGATGACCTGAGATTCAATTAAGATTAGGAGAAATGAGGAACGCAGAGTGGTGTGGGCGTATAAAAAAAGTTGCAATATACCTCATATTTTGTTAATTTTAATATGTAAATTTGTAATATATCGGAGTTGTGTACAATTAGAAAATGGAAGAAAAGATAAACCAACTCATATCAGAAGCCAATTCTTATACATTTCGAAACAACTGTAAAACTGTTTCGCATGGAACATTCAGTAAACCAAGCAGCGAAATGCAAGCGTGGATTGCGGAAGTAGAAGATTTTATCTTATCTAATTATGGAGAGGATAGTGCACCTTGGCGAGTTTTCGAACGATTTGAAAGGAGAAGCTTAGACGGAAACTATGCAGACACTTTTGACAAAGAGAAGGAGATAATTGTTTCTGCCCTCAAATCCTGCTTAAGAATAAAACCCAAACAGGAAGTCAAGTACTTCGGTAAAGAGGAACTTCTTTATAATTTATTCGACAGATTTCACAATGTTGCGAAACAACTAAGACATAGATATAATAGCCGAAATACGCTCGATATTGATGATGAATATGATGTGCAGGACCTATTTCATTCTCTACTCAAACTTTATTTTGACGATATCAGAGCCGAAGAATGGACACCGAGCTATGCAGGTGGATCATCTAGAATGGACTTTCTACTTAAACAAGAACAAATCGTAATTGAAATAAAGAAAACTCGGAAAGGACTTGGAGATAAAGAGCTAGGAAAACAGCTAATTGATGACAAAGAGAGATACAAAGAACATCCAAACTGTAAAAAATTGATTTGCTTCACATATGATCCAGAAGGAAGAATCATGAATCCAATAGGAATTCAAAATGATTTAAATAAGCAGGAACCTGAATTTGAAGTAGAGGTAATTATTAAACCATAAACTGTACACAACAAAACTAAACTGCATTAAAACGCAGTTTAGCCAAAACGTTAAACAAAATTGCGGCGCAATTTTGTTTAACGGGCGTCGGCATTGCCGCTGTTTTCGGAAGATTGCTTCGCAACTTCGCTTAAAAGCGCCTATACAAAATGCCCTCGGACGAGAAAACTCGCCTCGGGACACTATGCATAGCCGCCGCCCGTTGTACGAAATCTTGTGCCTAAGGAGATTATTAAATGATTAATGAAGAAATAAAAAAAAAGATTCAAAAATTGCCTGAAGATGCTGCCCCATTTCTTTCTTTTGAACCTACTATGAAATCAGTCTCAGATACTTATGAAGTTAAAAACAAAGAATTAGACAACTTTATATACATAGGCGCTGATGGCGAAGGAAACCCAATAAGCATTAACCTAGAAGACAACCAAATATACTTTCTTGATCATGAAAATAGCTTTACCCCATACTATATGAACAAAAACATTGATGACTTAATGATGTTTCTATCCCTTTATGAAAAGCATATTGAAAATATTCAAGAAAAGTATGGGGAAGATGCATATATGGATTTCCAATACCCCATCAGCGAAATTGAGACTTTGAAAAATGACTTTAACAAAATTGACAAAACATCTACAGATGAAAATTCATTCTGGGGCAGCACTATAATGAATGACAAGGCAATTGTTGAATCTGAACAATAACCGGCACAAGACATCGTACAACAGCGACTATCACTCCGGGCAGTCAAGCTGCCCTCGGGGCTTCGCCCGACATTGGGCTTGTGGCCCAACGCTGTGGTCGTTTCACTCCCTTGCCTCGCTTACGGGTTTGCTCATGGCAAACCCTACTCGGTCTTATAGTCGCAAACGTTGTAGCAAATTTTGAGAAGCCTAACTACATTAAAAATGCAAATGAAAAATAAGACCTATATATTCTTTTTACTGGCAACGATGCTAATTGGATTTTTGCCAATAGATGGATTAAAGCACTTTAAATCTGACAGTTCTTTTATCTTAGTTGTTAAATCAACACATCCAGAAACATCTACTCAACTTTATGAGATTACAATGGGTGAACTTGCTGACTGAAGAGTAATGTAGTAGAGAGAAAAAATGTTGCCAGTACGACTAAGTATTTAATTGTATTCCTCCGTAGGTGACAGACTCCCCTTTATCAGTAGCAACAAAGAGGATTATTTACCAGTGAAATCCCTCATATTGCGGTGATTAATTAAATTTATTTATTATAGTACTATACAGTGAACAGTTGTATATTATAATGGTATATTCTACTAAAATGTTAGAATTTTTAAATAAATTCTTTTACTAATTATTATGAGTGGTTAGTAGTAAATCACTTTCATGCTTTGTTGTGATTTATCATATTAAATCTATAGAATAGAGAAAAAATATGAACAAAAGAAAAGAGGGTTTTGAATTAAGAAATACTGATGATAAAGGTGAAGGGATTTTTGCAACAAAACAATTTAGTCCTAATCAAATTGTAATGAATGGTATAATTGCTAAAAAACTTTCTGAAAATCATTCTCATGCTTCTCAAGTCGGTGAATTTGAATATGTATTACATGCAGGTTTAATTAATAAAGTAAATCATTCTTGTGATCCTAATTGTGGTATTAGAATTAATAAAACTGGAGCACATGATTTTATTGCGATGAAAGATATTGCTGAGAATGATGAAATTACATTTGATTATGCCATGAGAAATTATGAAGTTGATTATTTTCCAAAAAAATGCATGTGTAACTCATTGAATTGTCGTGGAGCTATTACTGGATGGAAAGATTTACCAGAAGATAGAAAAAATAAATATGCAGGATATGTCGCACCTTATTTACTTGTTATGGATGAAAAAGTATCGATAAGCATAGAAAAAAATATAGATTCTATAAAATAATATTTAATACGCCATCCTTGGCTCTGTTTGCCTAGGTTTGAGGACTGGTTCATCGCCTAACATGGCATAACAGCTCCGCTCCGCTGCGACCTCCGGCAGATTGCCCGGGGCTTTTGTATTTTTGAAGTTGGTCAATTTTAAAGAAGTTTAATATATTTAAGAATGCATTCTGGTGTTGCTGGGCAACCTCAGTTATCGTTGTAGGAAATTGCTATACTTAACCTAAAGGATCAACATGGACAAAATAAATATACAAGAAAAAGCAAAACCTCAACCTGGCCGCATAGAAAAGTATTTATTTGAAAATGAAAATATTGGTTTGAAGAAAACATTATTTCATAGAATATATGTTCCGCTTTCACCATTTGACTCAGGTTTAGACTATGTTGACCAACCAGAAGAAACAGAAATAGTTTTTGAATGGTTTTCATTAAATCTGAAAGACCCAGACAACTTAAATGGCTTAAATTTAAACCACAAAAATTATCCTGATGCCGAAGCCTCTGTCTATGTCGGTTCTGCTCATAACTGGTGTAATATAAATAAGCTTATCATTTCAAATATAGAAGAAAACAGGTTCCAAATAAATGTTGATTTAGAGATTGATTTTGAAGCAGAGGGTGTTGCTTCTAATGAGACTTTAACTTTTCAGACAGAGGTTTTACTTAATAAAGATGTCTATGATGAAACGTAGAGCAACTGCACATAACAGCGACTATGCGGTTCCGCTTCGCACTACACCTAAATTGTCTGCCCTCCCAACTTCGCATATCCGCGAAACGTTGTATGCAATTTTGCGCCAATGGTAACGCTTTTGCTTAAAGGCGCTGCGTTAAACGTTGTTCAGATTGAAGAGCTTTTATAGTTTAAACATACTTTTCAACGTATAATCGGGCTCGTGTTGTACGCTTTTTTTTGTTTTAAAAACTCGATAAGAAGATAAAATTTATGTTGAAAAAATTTTAAAATATATTTAGAATGTAAAAGAGAAAAGATATGACTAATATTCAAAAAATAGAAAGTGAAATAAAAAAGCTTCCGCTAGATGAGTTTGCCCGGTTGCGTGATTGGTTTGAAAAATATAATGCTGAAAATTGGGACAAACAGCTGGAACTCGATGTCAGCTCAAACAAGCTTGATAATTTAGCAGAAAATGCCATACAAGATTTTAAAGAACAAACTACTTGACAACTTGACAAATACGGTGTAAAATTATTTATATGAAAACATTACCCGTTGGAGAATTTAAATCCCATTTTTCTGAAGTGCTTGAAAGTGTAAAAAACGGTGAAGAAATAGCAATTTCATATGGAAGACGAAAAGAAAAAATTGCTGTTATTATTCCATATACAACGTATTCTAAAAATACAACGCGTAATCTTGGAATATTGGAAAAAAAAGCCGCATTCAAGGTTTCAGATGATTTTAAGATGACTGATAATGAGTTTTTAAATTCATGAATTATCTAATTGATACACATGTTCTGTTATTGAGTCTATTTGATACATCAAAACTTTCAAAAAAAGTTTATTCAATCTTATCTGATATTGAAAATGAAATCTTTGTGAGCAGCATAACGTTTTGGGAGATTTCTTTAAAATACAGCATTTGTAAACTGTCATTGGAAAATATTCTTCCTGATGAATTACCCGGATACACGGTAAAAGCAGGGTACAAAATTTTAAATCCTGATGAAAAAATAACCTCATCATTTTATAAATTAGCCAATTATGAGCATGGTGACCCGTTTGATAAATTGTTAATTTGGCAGGAAATTTGTGAGGATTACGTTATGATTAGCAAAGATT
>CALGPD010000459.1 GCA_937960625.1 uncultured Spirochaetia bacterium
AATTCAGTTAAAAAAATAAACGCAAATTATTTTAATTTGTAAGTGATACAAAAAATATAGATAACCAAGCAGTCTCGTTTCAAATACTTAAAAGTAAACGTTTACTTTACTTACGTTCCATGGTAACAGCCAGCTCTAGTTAATTTATATCCAAATCTTAATACAAATATATCATCGTTTTAAAAATTTTATATCTTTTTATAAAATCATTATAGTTTGTATCAAAAAGTTATTCTTTTTAAGATAAACTATAGCCCCCGGACAATCAAGTTGCCTTTGGAATCACCAACAGCAACGAACCTGCCGTTTGGCGATATACAATTTTTTATATAAAAAAAATATTTTCATACAAATTTGAAAAAATGCAAAATATATTATAAAATATACCTATATATATGAATATTTTTAAGGCAAATTCTAATAACGTATTCAATAATATTTCACAAATTATCTTCATATTGGATAAAGATTTAGAAATTGAATTTATCAATAATTATGCGTTGGATTTTTTTAAAATTTCCGCAAAAGTTACTCTCAAAAAGATACTCGGAAAAATCAAGTCTTATAAAGATGTTTTTAATGAATCCTTCAATGATATATTAACAGGGCAAAAACTTTCATGCAGCTTTATAACTAAAAACTTGAAACAGAAAAATCAATCACTCCTTTTTTGGAATCTATGCGCTGTTCCGGGAAAAAATACAGTAGACAATATTATTTGTTCCGGAGCTCAAATTTCTGAATTAGAACAAAAGCAGATACAAAACGGTTTTCATAAAGCAAATACTCATGATAAGACTCTTATAAACACAATTCCCTATGCGGTACTTGAAACGGATATATCAGGAAACATTGCATTCTCGAATAAAGCTTATGAAGAAATTTCAGGGTATAGCTGCAGCGAAGTAATGGGTAAAGGAATATTTTACAATGCCGCATACGACAACGAGAAAAAAAAGCTTGTTTCTTATTTTAATCACGCTTTAGAAAATCAAATTCAGCCTGAAACTTTGTATTATAAAAGCTTAAATAAATCCGGGGAACTCGTTGATTTAAAAATAGATTGGAATTATTTGAGGAGCGGAAATAATACCATACAAGGGTATTTATTTATATTTACTGATGTAACACTGCAAAAGCAAGCTGAAATTCAAATAGAGCAGGGAGAAGAAAAGTATCTAAAACTTTTTAAGCAAAACCTAAATCCTATTTTTATTATTAACCGTAAGGGTATTTTTATTGACGCAAATCCTGCAGCCCTTGAGTTTTTTGAAAAAGAACTTTTTGAATTAAAAAATACTAATATTTACAGCTTTTTCCCTGATGATATAGATTTCGGCCTTCTTACAAAAATTTTGGAAGAACTTTATAATAAAGGCGGTGTAACGGATATAAAATTCGCGATAAATGGAAAATATAAAGAGTTGGAGTTATTTATATCACCTTTATCTATAAACGGAGAAAACGCCGTTGTTTTTATGTGTACAGACATTACTGAAAGAAAAAATCTTGAACAAAGGCATGATGATTTAATAAAGCAGCTTGAAAATGCTTTAAACAAGGAACGCGTTGCTCATAAAAAGCTTGAGATGTCGTATGAAGAACTGGAAACCTCTCAGCGTGAAATAGAGGAATTGAATTTTGAGCTTGAAAAAGCTCTGGAAAATTCAAAAATAGCAAACTATTATAAAGACCAGTTTATTGCTAATATCAGCCATGAAATCAGGACACCTTTAAACGGTATAATCGGTTTTAATAATTTACTTTTAAATGATAAAACGCTAAATGAAAAACAACATAAATATCTTTTATTAATGCAGAAATCAGGTCAGAGACTTATGAAGTTAATAACTGATATTCTTGATTTATCCATTATAGAGGCTGGAAAAGTTACTGTTAATAAAAAACAGGTTAATATTCAATCTTTATTTATAGATGTTGAAAACGCTTATATATTAGAATTCTCTACAAAAAATATAGATTTTGAATCCATACATAATGGGATTCTCTTTATAAAAACTGATGAAAACCGTTTGCTTCAGGTTTTATTAAATCTTGTGGGCAACGCTGTTAAATTTACAAACAACGGGACTATAACTTTAAGCATTGAAAAAAACAGCAATAATTATATTTTCAAAGTTAGCGATTCAGGCAAGGGAATTGCTCCGGATAAATTAGACTATATTTTTGACAGTTTCGTTTCAGCCGAGGATTGTCAAACAAAAGAAACCCAGGGTGCAGGGCTGGGGCTGACAATATCGGAAAAAATTGTAAACACGTTAGGCGGAAAAATCAGCGTAAAAAGCGAATTAGGGAAAGGTACCACGTTTAAGTTTAATATCCCTTTTTGATTTTTTATACAATGCCGCCTGTGTTATATAACGAGTTCATGCCTGAGTTTTGCGCTTGATCATTTAATAATTCCAGCAAACCCGTTGTATCTATTACACTCCCTTGAACGTTTATATTCGTTACATTATTTGTATCTCCACCTGTAACCCCGCCTGAAGAAAACGTTTTTATTCTTCCTAAATTATTCAGCGCTTTAATAGCGGGCTCGCCGCCGAGCATTGAAGTTACCCGGGCATTTAAAACACCTTCACCACGGGATAATAATACCGGTACATCATCCGCGGTTGAATTAGTTCCCGAGTTTACGTACATGCCTGTTGATGCTTTGTATATTTTTCCTTGCGTGTTAATGCCTCCGCCTTTATTAAATCCAAAGAGTTTTCCGAATATTCCCGCGCCTCCGAAAACAGAAGTAAGTGTTTTCATAACGAGGAGTTTTGCAATGAGTAAAATTAACCTGTCTATCATTTTATTTACAAGCTGAACAAACAATTGCCCGAAAGTTTGAAACGCGTTTTTACCCTGCCTGATTGCAGTAATTAAACTCGTTCCTATTACATTGGAAAATCCGGTTACACCGGTTTTTAAATAATCCTTAAAATAAATAAACGCGTTCTGGTTTTCAAGCATTGCTATGTCTACGCGTTCTTTGGACATTTGCAGCATTTCCTGCAAATGAAGAAACTCCTGTTCCGATATTTCCTTTCGTTTTAGTAAGTTTTCATGCTCACGGTTTTCTAAATCCGTATACGTAATGTTGTAAAGTTCTAATATTTTCGTAAGTTTGTTTTTTATACTTTCTATATCCGGATTTGCGGCAAAACCCCGGCTGCTTCTAATATAGTTTTTATTGAAATCAGATAACAACGATTTTCTATCCGTGTTTACATTAGGTTTTGATTTGGATTCTTTTGCAAAATTTTGTAATCTTAGGTTTTCATTTAATTTGGTTTTTTCCGTTTTAACGAGTTGTTTATAAAAATCCAGTTTTTCAGATAAACCTTTTTTATTCCCTTTTTGTGAAATAGCTTTATCAATTTTTTCAATGGTTTTAGTATAATCATTTATTTTAACTTTTGAAGAGTTTATCTGTTTGTTAATTTTTGATAGCTTTTCCTTTGATTGATTAGCGGCTGAATTTATTAGCCCGGATGTGTTTTTAAACAGGTTTTTTATATTCGCTGCCATGTTTTTAAAAACATTTTCAGAAACATTTGCTGATTGCAATATTTTTCTTTGCGTTTGATTTAGGCTTTTAATAAGGCCGGAATTATCCAGCCGTGTTTCAATAACTATCTTGCCTGCATTGTAATCATTTCCCATTAATGTCTCCTGTCAGCATATTAATGTATTCATTTACGTTGTCAAAATGTTTGCTCGTGATACAGTTTGCTTTTTTATATAATGATTTTATTAAACTTCCGTTAGGGTTATGAACTGCATTGCATAGAATAGTAGTTTTATCCGCAGTTTCCCTTTTTTTTCTAATACTTATGAGCCGGGAATACATTTCGGCTTTTTCAAGCGTAATTTCATCGAGAATGTATTTTTCCGTCCATGAGTACTCGCTTGCTAATAAATCAATTAACGAGAAAATAGTATTAACACCGTGTTTTGCGCGTTTGTTTTCCCGTTGTTTATCATCAGGCAGGTTTACTTTTAAAATTAAATCGATTATAAAAAAGTGTTTTTCTCTAACTCTTTTTAAATTTGTGGCTTTTTTAATAATACTTTTAATTGTTTTATAAACCCGTTTTCCCGTATTATATAAATTATTAAAATCCATATTATTACTCATGTCATCGAAAACGAGAAGCAGGGAAATTAATTCTCTTAACGGAAGAACACGTATTTTTATTCCCGATCCTTTAATTTTTACAAAACGCGTTACAAGCTTTTTCATTTAATCCCTTCCTTGTATTGTAATAAGGGCGGGTTAATTTACTCCGCCCATTAATGTCAAGCCGTTGTCCATGAACTATTTCTGTAATACGCGTTGCCGTTATCATCAAACAAACATTTATATTCAATTTCAAGGCCTTTGTTTTCCCCGGAATAGATTTCATCAAATCCGTTGTCATTTACGCATAAAGGGAACACTGCCAAGTCTAACGAATAATCCGGGGTATCGCTTAACTTATTCACATCGCTCATTTTTTGAACAAATATGCAAATAGCCTTATCTCTCTGGGATTCACCGGCCATGTTTTTGCCTTTTAACGTTGTACCGTCTTTTTCCGATGGTAAAAGCGTTTGAATTAGTTCAATAGTGTTTCCTATTTTATCCGTTCCTGTGTCCCTTACACCCGCAACGTTAACTTTTAATATATAAGTGTTCTTTTTGATTTTATTGTCGATTGTGCCCCGTCTTAAAGTGGCAATCTCCTGAAAATCAATTTCTCTCGTTAACGTTACTTCCGCTTCTTCGGCTGAATCAAGCGCGATTAATCCCGAAGATAAAGCAGCCGGAATAGTGCCTGATGATAAATCTGAAATATCATTTTCCGTAAGGCTGTCAGGATAAATCCATATGCAAGCTCCTGCTATATTTACTTCAACATTACTCATTTTATTACTCCTTGTTTATTGATTTAATTAAAACATCGAATACGAAAACATGCCTTATTTTATCATCCGTACCCGAATATGAAGGCAAAGATAAACATTCGGATGAATATATTACCCGCTTATCCGTATCTATTGTTTTTAATATTCCCGGGAAATGCAATAGGGAAAATATTTTATTCGCTTTAATCAAAGCGGAACTAAAATCGTTGTGCCTGTAATATATACTTAATTGATGAACAGCTTTGCTTCTTCTAGGCCCTGGTTTTGGCGCAGGACCGCTTTTGTATAGAACCGCGCAGCTGTCACAGCCTTTCATTTCATGCAGACTACATTCAATGCTGTTTTCTTGTAAATACTGTTTTATTTCATTTAATATCATTTTACCGCCTGATAAATAACGCGTTATTTTTTAACTCTTTTATAATTTTTAAAGGAAGAGTTTTTACGCTATTAAATACATTGCTAAGCATACTTATTGATGTTTTATGAATTGCCTTTATATTTGTTAATCTTTTACCAGTTAATGCTAAAAATGATTTTATATTCACTGAATTTATTTCCATTCTAAGCGCAAAGACTTTATCTTTTAATCCGGATAAAGAATTATGAATTACTTTTTCTGCTGCTTTGTTGATTTTTGACGTTAATTTATATGAAGATATAGTATTACTTTTCATTAACATTCTCCTGATATTTCGCTTAAATATAAAGTGGTTAAATCTATAAAACATGATTTGTTAATTTTTATTATCTTATAACGGGTTTCATGAATTTTGATTATTTCATTTCCAACTAATTTAATGTTTTTGAATATTTTAACAGTACAGCATGCTGTGGTTTCCTGTTCCGAACTTTTTGGCCGGATTAACTTTACGCTATTATATAAAACCCCGGGTATAATATTTTGAATTTCTTCCTTATATTTATCATCTTCATACGTTTTTGTATAAACTTTAAGAATAACGTTTTTCATTTTCATTCCCTATACAATAGTAATTTCATCATAGAAATACTTTTCCATTAAATGCCTTGCTTGGGAACAAACAACGTATTTACTGTCAGGGTCGATTTCAAGTTTTTGTCCGTCTGCATTAAGTTGAATTATGCCTTGTTCACGCAGTGTATTCGCGCAGCTCGTTGGCGATATTACATTAGCACATTGTAAGCATTGCGCCCGGATAAAATCATCTCTGATATCTATGTCCAGAGTAGAAAAATCATTTAAATTTACGTTATAAAAAAAACGCGTTATTATTTGAAACGCTTTAATCAAAGCCTTTTCCTGTTCCATATGTTCAGAGTATAAAAAAGGTTCAGGATTCGGGGAATACACGCTTATAATTTTTTCCGCTTCAGTTAAATCACAAAACGAGTTTCTATCTTCATCTGTAGTTGATATAATTGTGCTTGTTAAAATAATTTTTATAAGTTCGGGAGTTGTTGTTCCCTCATGTGAGTATAAATACGCTTTTACGTTTATTACTATAAGGGAATCATTCAACGAAGAAATATTGTTTTTTATTTCCTGTGCTGTGTTTGTCTGAGCATAACCCGTGCTGTTTACCCAATTATTCCCATCGTGATAATAATTATGCCCGTCTTTTGATATACTAAACCTGATTTCATCATTGCCCTGTATATTCATATCAAAATCAATACTTGAAATACTTAAAACCGGTAAAGGGATTTTAAACTCGATGTCCGGGCACGAGGTTGAATATACCGGAGTTTCTCCGTCTAAATTTTTTAGTTTACACGTTCCGTTTATCTCAATTAGATTTTCATCATATATAAAATTTTCAGAACTATTATCGCATACTGTTGTAAGCGTCATTTTATTCTCCTTAAAAAGGGCAGGGGA
>CALGPD010000460.1 GCA_937960625.1 uncultured Spirochaetia bacterium
CTATATGACATTAAGATTATGCTCTATACTGAAAACTGCCGGACTGGAAACTGAAATTGAAAAGACAATTTTAGATTCATTTAAATATTTGCGTGGGCATAAAAATTATGAAACAGCATTGGATATTGGAAGTGCAGGAATAATTGCTCTAGGTAAAATGAAAACAGATAAAAGTTATGAAATTATAAAAAGACACATGTATCATTATAGAGTAAAAGACAGCGCATTATTAGCAATAATGAATTTTAATAAAGACGAAGTAAAAAACATTCTGGAAAGAAGTTTTTATTCAGAACCCGAACCAATAAAATCAAAAATTGCGGAATATTTTTATAGAACCGGAAAATTTGATTTATTTATTAAAAACTTAAAATCTCCAAGTGATATTATCCGTTTCATTTCAATCAAATACGCTTCTATTTCGGGTAATAGTGATTTAAAGAAAGCTTTAAAACAAGCATTTGAACAGGAATATGCTCATTCCAAATGGAAAAGTATTTACGAAAAAGCAGTTCACGGTAAACTGTAAGAACTATTCAGGTTTTATATAATTTATCATGCCTAATTTATGCAGTATATAAGCGTTTCTTGAAAAATCAAGCCTGGCTTTTGAAATCCACCCCTGATTTAAAGGCGCAACCGTTGCAATTTTGTTATCAAAATAATCTTTTAAATAATAATTACCCGGAGATTTTATTTTGGATATTATATAGTTTTGAACTTTTTCGTTGGATGGTTTAAAACAAACAGCAAAATCAAGAGGGCTCATTTTTGAAAAAATTATATTAAAATCATCCTGCCCCTTTATTCCCCTGATAAAATTATTAAAAAGATTTTCCCTTTGGTTAATAATATGAAACTCTAATTCAAGAGCTTTTATAAAGAAATTATAAATTATCTTGTTAGTCCCGTTACTTGAAATAAACGAACCATATTCCCCTTCTTCCATAATCATAGACTGCCTTCTCTTTGAGCAATTGTTGATAAAAAAAGCAGCATAGCGGCTTTTAAATAAAATTGCAAGAGAGCGGTTATCAATTTCAGAAAAAAGTTTTGGAATCTGATTTTCAATTTCCAATGTTTTAATTAATTTTGGAATACCGTAAATTTCAATATATGAACAGATTTCATCACTTATTAAAACATCACGTATTTGATTAAAATCATTTAAACCGGAAAAATCTATATCAGATGAGATTTTCCCCATATTAAATTTTAATTGAAACATTTTAAGAGCATATAATCTTTTATCAAATTCTATTTCATTACTCATTAAGATTAATTTATTAGAAACATTTTTAGGCAAATTATTAATTATTCTATTAGTTTTATCCGTTTGAATTAACGCTATAAGCATGGATTCATGTATGAACCTATACGCAAGCAAAGAATTCAATATTTTTTGAACACCCGCATCATCAAACATTAAAATAAAATCGAGTATTTTATATGGAAATCTCCTAAGATTAATTTTAAAATCTTTCTCTAAATTATTCATATATACTAATTCATCATATCCGGCTTTCTCCATATCAACCTTAGAAATAATAAATACAATTTTTCGTAACAACGAATTAGGAACAAAAAAATCTCCTTGTTGAGTTTTTATATATAAACCCCTTATTCCGGAGACAAGAGGTTCATTTGTTAATTTATATACCCTATCATCTATGTTTAAATGAATTGAATTAATAAATCTGTTAAAATCTTTCAGTAAACCGTTATCCTTAACCGTAGTGTATATATTTTCACCTATAAAACCGGAATAAGAATAATGGGTTGAATTTGATAAAAATACGCTGGAATCCGTAAGCTCTACGTTTGCGTTAGTACATATTTCTGAAAAAAAGTTCCCGTTAAAGATTTTTTGAATTAAATTGCTTTTTTGTGCCATAGTTTGTGTAATTCTATTAATATAGTTTCAAGAGCAAAGTGTTTATTTGCGTTATTATTTTTTACATAACCTTTAATCTCGTTCATACGGTTAATAAAATCTATTTTGTTT
>CALGPD010000461.1 GCA_937960625.1 uncultured Spirochaetia bacterium
AATTTTATTTGATCCCACAGTTTCTTTATATCTTTTACATTGGAAGACTATTCGAAATGAAATAACTGATCCAAACTTTATAATCCCTTTTCCATCAATCCCTTCATCACCACTACGTTTTGTAACTTCAACATCTAAAAAACCTAACTCCCTTAATAATCTTTGAGCTAATCTTTCGAACTGGACTGGTTCCAATGATTTTAGTATTTCAAGCAACTCATCTTTCCAGTTTAAAATGTTTTCTTCTTCGGATATCATTTCATCGGCTTCAGCATCATCGGTCCCCTTTCCAGTAGCATCCTTTGTATTTTTTCTTGCTAGTTTTATAGTTGTATTTTCATCTATTGGCAATTTAATATTCCAACCTAATGATGTTAACGACCAAACACCACGAGATGAATTTTCTAGATAACCCGCATTTTTAAGATAATTTCTTGCCCAACGTAATCTATAATTTAACTTAGTATTATTGCCTCTATGAATATCTTCTATTTCTTCATCATTCAATCCCATTATTAAAATTACTTTTTCTTCCATTTCATCATTACGCGCTGATCCTCCAAGTTCTCTGATAGCTTTTAATAGAGGATTAAATAAATTATGAAATTGATAATCAAAAGACATGGCTTTCTCCAATAAATAATGTATATTTCAAGATATTATAAATACTACTTTGATTTCTACCATACTAATTCATTCTAACGCAATCATTTTATTCCTAATAAACACTTATTACACAAAAAACTACATAAATTCCAAGTTGCCTCTCGACCTACATTTACATCTCTTTCCCCTCTTAATCCGTGTCCAATTAATGCATTAATATGTAACGTTTTCTTATCCTGAATTACTTTAAATACCCGGCGGGCTGATTTTAGTATTCACCTTTAAATTGATTTTTATCTAAATAATAGATATTTTTACTCCGTTATCATATTTCCTAATAACAAAAGGAGTTTTCATGAGTGTTAGAGTGAGATTTGCCCCAAGCCCAACCGGATACCTTCACGTTGGAGGTGCCAGAACCGCGTTATATAATTATTTGTTCGCTAAACATAATAACGGAAAGTTTATTTTAAGAATAGAGGACACCGACAAAGAACGAAGTACTCAAGAAAGCGTAGACGCTATTTTAAGCGGACTTAAATGGCTTGGCCTTGAATGGGATGAAGGCCCTGAAACAGACGGAGAATACGGCCCGTATTTTCAAAGTGAACGCGCGGGAATATATAAACCGTATATTGACAAACTCCTTAATGAAAACAACGCGTATAAATGTTTTTGCGGCAAAGAAGAACTCGATGAAATTAGAAACAATATGCGGGAAATGAAAAAAAACAAAAGCTATGACGGGCGTTGCAGCAAACTAACACCGGATGAAATTAAACAAAAGGAGCAAGCAGGTATTCCCTACACTATCAGAATAAAAGCACCGGATAAAGACGTTGAGTTTAACGATTTAATCCGGGGCAAAGTTAATTTCCCCGCTGACCAGATGGATGATTTTATAATTCAGAGAAGCGACGGGTCTCCTGTTTATAACCTCGTTGTAACTATTGATGATTTAACAATGAAAATTTCCCACGTTATACGCGGTGAAGACCATATTTCAAACACACCGAAACAGATTATCATATATTCGCTGCTTGGTGAAAACGTTCCTGAGTTTGCGCATATTCCGTTAATTTTGGGGCAGGATAAAAAACGGTTGTCTAAAAGGCACGGAGCAACGTCTACGGATGAATATAAACTAAAAGGTTATCCGGTTCAGGCATTTGTAAATTATCTTGCACTGCTTGGCTGGTCTTATGATGACAAAACCACGGTGTTTTCCCGTGACGAATTGATAAAATACTTTTCGTTGGATAAAGTTTCCAAATCCGGAGCTGTTTTTGATGAAGAAAAGTTGAACTGGCTATCAGGAGTATATATAAGGGAAATGGACGGCGAAACTTTGTTAAAACAATGCATTCCTTACCTTGAACAAAGCGAAATAAACGTCTCAGGTAACGAAGACAAAGTAAAAGCTCTACTTGAGTTAGTTAAGGAACGTATTAATGTTTTAAGCGACGCGCCTAATCAATTGTCATTTTTCTTTAACAAGGGAGAATATGATAAAAAAGCGCGGAAATCATTAAAAAGAGCGGAAATTGAATTTATAAATAAATACCTCGCGCTTATAGAGAGCCATTCGTTTGATTCATCTGAAACACTTGAAACTGATTCTAAAATATTTCTTGAAAAAAACAACGCAGAGTTTAAAGATTTAATGCCTTTTTTACGCGCAAGTTTGGTATATACAATGTCCGGCCCGCATTTATTTGATATAATGTATTATTTGGGCAAGGATGAAACCATTAGCAGGGTTAAAG
>CALGPD010000462.1 GCA_937960625.1 uncultured Spirochaetia bacterium
AGATAAAGAAGGCGCGGGGGATCAAGGCATGATGTTCGGTTATGCTACTAATGAAACTCCAGAGTTTATGCCAATGCCAATTATGTATGCTCATAAACTTACTCATGCGTTATCTAAAGCGCGCCATGAAGGAAAAGTTGATTTCATTCGTCCTGATTCAAAATCACAGGTAACTATTGAATACGTTGATAAAAAGCCAAAACGTATTGATGCTGTTGTTATATCAACTCAACATACGCCTGAGGTTGAGGATAAGGTTTTAAAAGATTATGTTCTAGAAGAAATTATTAAAAAGAACCTTCCGGAAGAATACCTTGATAAAAACACTAAATATCATATCAACCCTACGGGAAGGTTTGTTCTTGGCGGGCCTCATGGTGATTGCGGTTTAACAGGAAGGAAAATTATTGTAGATACTTATGGCGGCTGGGGCCGTCATGGTGGCGGAGCATTTTCAGGTAAAGACCCTACCAAAGTTGACAGAAGCGCTGCTTATATGGCAAGGTATATTGCTAAAAACCTCGTTGCATCCGGCTTGGTAGAACGCTGTGAAGTTCAGCTTGCTTATGCAATTGGAGTTGTAGAGCCTGTATCTGTTATGGTAAATTCATTTGGTACGGCAAAGATAGAAGAAGATAAAATTGAAAAATTAGTTAGAGAAAAATTCAGTTTAACCCCTAAGGGTATAATTACTACCTTTGATTTACGAAGGCCGATTTATAAGCAGACTGCTGCATACGGTCATTTCGGAAGAAGCGATTTCCCATGGGAAAAAACTGATATTGCTAATGAATTAAAGTAATTTTTTATAAATTAGGAGGTTTTTGTTGTTGCAAATAACCTCCTTTTATTTTATTGTTGAAAAAATAATAAAAAAGGTATAAATTTAGAATTGAACATATTTTAAATTCATATGTCGGAGAGAAGCATGTTAAAGAATAAAAATTATATATTGTCGTTTTTCTTATTACTAACTTTATTTATGTTTTCCTGTGGAACTCCTGTTCCTGAAAAGGAAATCGCTACTGCAAAAAAAGAAATACAAAGAGCTGAGAATGCTCAGGCAAACGATCTTGATAGAGAAAACCTGGAAGAAGCAAAAACCGAATTACAAGCTGCGGAAAAATTAGTTAAAGACAAAAAAAATGAAGAAGCAACGAAAAAAGTTTTGAACTCTATTGTAAAAGCAAGATTTGCGGTTAAAAATTCAAAAAGCAAATTGCTGAAAAGTAAATTAGATAAAATTAAAGAATTAATTGCAGAAGCAAAAAGGTATCATGCTCATAAAATATCAGCGGTTAAGTTTAAATCCGGTGTTTCAAAATATGAGGCTGCAAAAAAATCTAAAGCAACAATAGATACTAATGCAAAATTATTAACTGAAAAACTTTTAAAAACTGGTGACGTTGTAGCTAAATATGAAAATTACATAAAAGATTCCGATAAAGGAATAACTTTAGCAACTCAGGCTGCAAATGACCTTGAGAGTGCGTTGGTGGATTCAAAAGCAAGAATTCATAAACTTGAAAAAAATATTGCAGAAACAACGAACTTATTAAACCGTCTTCAAAAAGACAGAGTTATTGCAAAGAATTTTAAAGATAAACTCACTGAAATCAGACAAAAACTTAATGAAGCAAACGAATATTATAAAAAGTTTAAGTTTACTGATGATACTACTCAAGCTTTAGAGCATCTAACTAAAGCTGAACAGCTTGCTGAACAAGCGTATGGCAGTGCAAATCAATTAAATACAGAGGGTAGAGCAAAACTTCAGGCTTTGTATAAGGATAAAGCTAAAAAAGCGTTAACAGAGGCTCAAAATCAGGTTAGCGAAGCAGAAAAGCTTTATCAAAATAGAAAGCGTCCCGTAGGAACGAGAAGAAATCCTTATATACCCAAAAGCTATAAAAAAATAAATAATAAGGCCTCTCAGAAATTAATTGCTCAATCAGATACAGCTGAAGAACCTAATGCGGAAAACTCAAGTTCACCTTCAGAGGCTAAAAAGAAATCTGAAAACTCAAAGAATTCTTCCACGCAAGAGCCCGGCACTGGTGAAGCAAAGCCGGCTGCGTCAAAACCGGAAACGAAACCTGAAAGCACAACAGAAAACAAACCTGCAAATACAGAAGAAACTACAAAAAAGAAAAAAGCTTCGGATGTTGATATTGAACGTGAGCTTGAGCAGGATGGAAAGAAAGAGAAAAATTTAAGTATAGAAGAAATGTATAAGCGCATGAAAGAAAAACTAAAGAGCGCTGATGAAAAATATAAAAAAGGGGATTATGTCGGTTCCTGGGAAGATGCTGAAGAAGCAAAAATGCTTGCAGCAAAGATAAAGGAAAAAACAAAATCAAACTCTGGAACTGCAATAAATTCCGGTAATTCACAGAAAAAGTTGGAAATTTGGAAGTATTATATTGTTAGATATAGGAGAAAAAATACTGATTGTCTATGGAGAATTGCTCTTAAACTTTATCGAGATGCAACTCTATGGCCAATGATTTGGTATGCCAACAAATTAAAGATAGCTGACCCTGATGTGATTTTTCCACGTCAAAAATTGGCTATCCCAAAGGTTAATGCCAATAGGAGAAAGTAATGTCCAAAGTTCTAATTGTTGATGATTCTTTATTGTTAAGGAATATAATAAAGAATCAGTTATCTGCTCAAGGATTTGAGATAGTAGGAGAAGCAAAGAACGGGGAAGAAGCAGTAGAGTTATATTCGCAGACCAGTCCTGATTTGGTAACAATGGACATAACCATGGATGGTATGAATGGCCTTGATGCTGCTAAAGCCATACTAACAAGTGATGCGGCTGCAAATATAATTATGGTGTCTGCTCTTGGAGAAGATGAAATTATGTCCCAAGCAATAAAAATTGGGGTTAAAGACTTTATTGTTAAACCGTTTGTCCCGGAAAGATTAATAAGTGCAGTAAAAAAAGTAGCAAAATAATAATTAATTTTATTAGTTTACCGATATACTAAATAAAACTTTATAAGGTTATACTTTAAATATGTCTAAATTTGTACCTTCAATAATTGTACTTGTTATAAATATTTTATTATTGCTTTTTTCATATATCAAGCACAGGTTTTCTATTTTAACCAGAATTTTTTTCTTTAATATAATACTACAATCAATACTAGCATTTATTTACATTCCTGCATTTTTACTGAGGCCAACTTTATTATATCCTGCTGTTTTTGCCAGTGAATTGTTTTTCTTGGCAATTTTAATAATTTTTGTTTATTTACCAATAAATTCAGCACTAAAAAATAAGGAAAACTTTAATAAAAGTAGAATTTATGAATTAAGCCAGATGAGAAAAATGAATCAAGTAGAATTGGACAGTATTTCTCAAGACGGAACTGAAACAAAAATTACTGAAGTCCCTTTAGAATCTGCGGCAAAAACCTCCGTTTCAGTTGAAACGGTTAAGCAATTCAAAAATACTTTTGATAATGAAGTTTTAAAGAAAATGTATAAAATTCATTATAAAATTGATGATATATCTGAACTAATGGCTAAATTAATTGATTTTTCAAATGAATCAACGGATGCATCCATTATTGGGCAAACAATTGAAATTATTACTTACCTTGACAGCTGCATTGAAGGAACAATTTCTGAAATGAAAAAGCAAAGCGAGACGCTGCAGATAACATTTGATGCTTTTGATATGAATAATATTTCTATGGAACGCGTTGACCAATATACTCAAGAAGCAAGAGTGTTGGCAGACAAACTTGAAAAAATGGCAGATGACGGCGGTGAAATAGTCTTTGAAGCTGAAAAAACAATGCATGCTATAAGCAAGGCAAGTGAGAATATGCGGGGTATTGTTGATACTATTAATGATATTTCTGAAAAAACGAATTTACTTTCAATGAATGCAGCAATTGAAGCTGCCCGCGCCGGCCAGCACGGTAGAGGGTTTTCCGTTGTTGCTCAAGAGGTTAGAAAGCTCGCTTCAAATACACGTAAGTCTACAGAAGAAATAAATACCGTAATAGAAATAACGAGAAACAAAATTCAGGACGGCGTTGATATGGTAGGAAAAACACGTGCCGTTTTTAAAGAAATTGTAACCGTAATAGAAAATATTAACTCGATTAATGAAGAAATTTATACTATATCAAAACGTAATTTGATACAGGGAAAAGAAATTTTAACTGCTGTAAATATGCTTAAAGAAGTTGCTGAAAATATTATCAGTTCTTCTAACGAAGAGTTATTTACAACGAATGAGGTTGTCAGCGCAATAAAAGAAATAGAAGTTTATATTAAGGGTATAGTTAAACATTTAAAAAGCGCCAATGAAGCCTCTGGCATAATAAAGTCTAAAACAAAAGGTATTTATGAAGAACTAATTCCTGAGGCTGAGAGGCTGGAAATAGAAAATGATAATATTAATAACTCCTTGGATTCGTCTGAAGAGAACATTTTACACTCCGATGAAAAATAAAATGAAACTCAAGAAGAAACTCCATCCCCTTCAGAGACCGAAGGTGAAAACATTCCTGAAATTCAATAGCTAAGTTTTTTTATGATTTTGTTCCGTATAGAATAAAAAGAATTATTAATACCATAAGAATTATTGCGAGCAAACTAATTGTAAAGAAAAAACTTTTTGAGTCTTTTTTAAGCTCTTCTTCAAGATTTCCACCCGGTATAGTTTTTTCTATCATAACGTGTTCTTCCTGTTTATCCTTTTTATTGTCTTTTTTTAATTTAGATTTTTCTTCAGAAGACTCGTCATAAGGTTTTACCTTTACGTCCTCTTCACTTTCATATATAATGCTGAAAATTTTATTTCCCAAATCTACAACTATTTCCTGTACATCATTAGGCAATTTTTCATTGCTTAAAACAGTTGCAGGTATGGGTATTTCTTCTCCAGAGGATTCGGCGTTAAGAAGTTTTGAAAAGAATTCTGCATCTTTGCCGGTAGGGTCTAACTTTACATAAATTTTGTCACCGTGATTAACTTCCGTTATATTTATGCCTGTAACAGGCGCCAGTTCTAAGGCCATTGGAGCAAATTTTGCTTCGTTGCCTAATTTAAATTGCTGCTTCCATTTATTTTCAAGTTCTATTCTCTTTTTTTCGCTTGTTTTATTTAACTTCTCATCCAGTTCTGCTTCTATTTCTTCATTTGTTTTTTCTTCAATATTAAACTCAAAGTTAATATTTTTATCTGCTACAACGTCCTGAAAAATCCTTGTAAAAAAACGGGATAAATCTTTTCTTTGATTGTTGATTAATATATTTATCAGTTTGTTTCTGTTTTCTTCTTTTTCGTTTTTTAGAAATTTTTCAATATGTTTTTTTAACTCAGCAGTAAACCAGGTATTTACACCTTCCGCCTGTTTTTTTTCTTCTAAATCATCTATTATATCAAGCCAGTTTCTTGTTAGAATTGCATCACTTAATTTAGAATTTACTCCGGAAACAACTTTACATTCAGTTAGATTGTTGCCTTTAAAATTTAATACAAATAAACCGTATTTATTTTTTAAAAAGGATTGAAAAGTACCTTTTAAAATAATTGTTTTTCCCATTGTTGTTTCTCTTAATATTATATTAGCCAAAATTTATGCAAATATTAACATAGTTTAATCAAAAAATCAACAAAATAAGTTTTAACTATTTTTTTATAGAATAGGAAGCGTTAAATCATTATATTTTCTTACTAATAACATTAATATTGGGAGTTTAAAATCTTAAAATATCCATTATTCATTGCATATAGATATTTAAGGAGCAAGCGGCAAAAAGTTCTTATTTCAAGGATTTCTACTATTGCTTTTATTGTCGTTGTGATAGGAATTACTATTCCTGTTATGGTAATGAGTATTGTTAACGGGTTTCACGATAATATTAAATCAAAAATATTGGATAAAGATTTTCATCTTCAAGTTTACCACCGAGATGATTTATTTGAAAACTATCAGAAAACCATAAAAGATATAAAATCTATACGCGGTGTTAAGCACGTTTTTCCGTTTCACGATGGAAGGGCTATTATCAAATATGAAACGGAGAAAACAGGTATCATTGTTAGAGGATATACTCAAAATATGTTTGATAACGATGAATCATTTAAAAAGAATTTCAAAATCGTAAAGGGCAAGGTGGATTTTAAACATAAAACAAACAGGATAGTTTTAGGTGTCCGTCTGGCTTTAAAATTAGGTTTGAAAATCGGGGATATTACAGAACTGTACGTTGACAGAAGAGAATCCTCAACGGGCTTTGATTTCGGTATAAAAAGATTTAAAGTTACTGCAATTTTTAGGTCAGGGTATGGAGAGTTTGATAAGAACATTGTATTTATTTCACTTTCAGACGCACAAAAACTTTATAATTATGAAGTTGATTATTTCGGAATTAAGTCATATAAGATTTGGGGACTTGGTGTAAAACTTAATACTCCCAATGACATACAGCGGGTTGGTCGTGAAATAAAACAAAGGTTTACAAATCTCCGTCTGCGGAATTTTGAACAATTAAACGGAAATCTGCTATATGCTTTCAGATGGGAAAAACGTTTAATGATGGTTGTATTAATAATAATGGTAATTGCAACGGTTTTAACAGTTATGTTGATTTTAACCGTAGTAGTAATGGATAAGAAAAAAGAAATCGGAATTATGAAATCATTTGGAGTAAGCCATTCTACAATTAAAAAAATATTCGTTGCAGAGGGCTTTATAATCAGCCTTGCCGGTACTTTTTGCGGATTATTACTCGGTGTAATTTTAACTATAAATATAAAAGAAATTGCGGTTTTTATTGAATGGGTTGTAAACTCATTTATAACTATAGTTCAGGGAACTTGGATTTCTGATTTATTGGGATATAAAGAAAAAATTCCGGTATGGCAGATTGTATCTGAAAGTTCATCTTATTCAAGAAACTTTCCTTATAGGATTGAATTTTCTGATTTATTTTTATTATCTGTAGTGACGTTATTTTGGTCATTAATAGGAGCATTATTACCTGCTAAAAAGGCAACGCAAATTTCCGTATTAGAGGCAATCAGAAATGAATAGTATTATAAAAATTGAAAACTTGGAAAAAACATTTACCAGCGGACTTTCTAAACTAAACGTTCTAAAAGGTATAAATTTAGAAATAAAAAAAGGGGAAATCGTTGCTATAGTTGGAGAAAGCGGTTCGGGTAAAAGCACATTGTTGAATATGATTGGCGGGTTAGATCATTCATCCAGGGGTAAAATTACCATATCAGGAAAAGAAATTACATCATTAAATGAGGATGAACTTACATATATCAGAAATAAAAAGATAGGATTTGTTTTTCAATTTCATAATCTGTTATTAGATTTTACAGCATTAGAAAACGTCATGCTGCCTTTTCTCGCAAAAAAATTTAATAAATTAGAAGCAAAAAAACGTGCGGAAAAGTTGTTAAATGATGTTGGTTTAGAAAAAAGATTAGATCATAAACCTGGAGAGTTATCAGGAGGAGAGCAGCAACGCGTTGCTGTGGCAAGAGCGTTGATAAATGAACCTGAAATTATACTGGCTGATGAACCTACGGGTAATCTCGACCTCGATAACAGTGAAACAGTAAGAAAACTTTTATGGGGCCTTGCAAAAAAATACGGTTTAACTTTAATAGTAGTAACGCATAATTTGGAGATAGCTAAAATGGCAGATAGAATGCTGACCCTATATTATGGGGAATTAAAATAAATTTGGAGAGTTTTGATGGACATTTTTATTAACGGGAAATTATATCCGGAAAATGAAGCAAAAATTTCAGTATTAGATCACGGTTTATTATATGGTGACGGTATTTTTGAAGGTATTAGAATTTATAACGGAAGGATTTTTCAACTTGAAGAACACATTGAAAGATTATTCAATTCAGCAAAATATATAATGCTTGATATGCCATGGTCAAAACAGGATATTATTAAACACTGTATTAAAACGTGTAAGGCGAATAATATTCATGAAACAGGTTATATACGTTTAATTGTAACCAGAGGGGTTGGAGATTTGGGCCTTGACCCTTTTATTTGTAAAGAGCCTGCATTAATTATAATTGCAGCGCAAATTCAACTTTATCCTGAAAAATTTTATCAGCAAGGACTGGCTGTAATAACAGTGCCGACTAGAAGGAATATAGCAGAAGCAACGAATCCTTGTATTAAGTCATTAAATTATCTAAATAATATATTAGCAAAAATTGAAGCAAAACATAATGGATATAATGAAGCAATAATGCTTGATAATAATGGTTTTGTATCTGAATGTACCGGTGATAATATTTTCTTTATTAAGGAGGGTAAAATTATTACTCCTCCTCATTATGTAGGAGCTCTTGTGGGAATTACCCGTCAGGTTATTTTGGACATTGCGGATAAAAATAATATTCAAGTTGAAGAGCGGATGTGTACCCGGTACGATGTTTATACAGCTGACGAAGTCTTTTTAACAGGAACAGCAGCAGAAGTTGTACCTGTAATTGAAGTTGACGGGCGCAGAGTCGGGAATGGTAAACCTGGAGAAATAACAGCTAAATTGATAAAATGGTTTAGAGAATTTGCTTCAAATTCAGGTGTTGAAATAAAATAAATTTTTTATTGGCTTGTAATACTGAATTATTGCCGTACAAGATTAATATTATTAAATTTGCGGATATTTATATGTACTGTTTTGGAGGCAGAAGGTGAAATGTGAACATTGTGGTGAAAATGAAGCTGAGTTTAATCTACCTTCTACTAGCGGCGGTCAAATAAAATTATGCAAGAAATGCTATGAGTTAAATCAAAGTAAGAATTTATCCAATCTGGATATGAATGTTCATAACCTATTTGAAGGAATAATGAATTTATGCGAACGTTCACCAGAATCAAAAAACGTTGTATGTAACTCTTGCGGCCTTACATTCGAAAATTTTAGAGATATTGGCCGTTTAGGATGTTCAAATTGTTATGTCGAATTCCATGAACAGCTTGAACCAATCTTAAAAAAGCTTCATGGTACAACCAAACATAAAGGGAAAAAGCCTGTTTATTTACAGGATAAAGAAATTAACGAGGAAATTATTTCTTTAAGGAAGCAGTTAAAGTTAGCAATCAAAATGGAAGAATATGAAAAAGCTGCAAAAATCCGAGACCAATTAAAAAGTGCGGCCGGAGTAATAAATTGAAAACTAAAATAAATGAATTGATTAGCCGGTCTTCTGATTGGTTTCAAAAAACCGGACATAAAAATGATATAGTTATTTCTTCGCGTCTTAGGATTGCAAGAAATTTATCTGATTTGTGTTTTCCTCATTGGTGTACTGAAAAAAAATTAAGATCAATTGAAGAAACCGTAATTGATAAAATTACAAATTCCCAAAAAATTAAAAATATAGATGTTTACGATTTAAACGAACTTGATGAAGATGAAAGCAAGATTTTAATGGAGAGGAATTTAATTTCTGCTGAGTTTTTAAAAGACCGCGGCAGAATATTAATAATCAGCAAAGATAAGCCTTTTTCCATTATTCTAAATGAAGAAGACCATATAAGGATGCAGGTTTTTTCATGCGGTATTGAATTAAAACGCACATGGGAATTAATAGATGAAATGGATGATGAAATTAGCGAGCTATTACCAATAGCATTTCATAAACGTTACGGGTATTTGACCTCCTGCCCTACAAATACAGGCACTGGCCTTCGGGCATCAATCATGATACATTTACCTTCATTAGTTTATACCAAGAAAATTTCATCTGCTTTAAAAGCAGCCAATCAATTCGGCCTTGTTGTGAGAGGTTTTCACGGCGAAGGCACAAAAGCGTTGGGGAATATGTATCAAATTTCTAATCAAATGTGTCTTGGCAGGTCAGAACAAGAGATTATTGAGAATTTATGTGTAGTAGGTAAGTCTTTAATTGAATATGAAGAAAAATCCCGCGAAGTAATAATGAAAAATTCCCGCTACGAAATAGAAGATATAATTTTCCGCAGTTTAGGCACTTTAAAAAGCTGTCGTATAATAAGCACTAAAGAGAGTTTTGAATTGTTATCAAATATCCGTCTTGGGATTTCTTTGGGGCTAATAAAAAACATCTCATATATACAAATAAATGAACTTTATTTTTTAATTCAAAATGCGCATGTCAAGTACGGTCTAGAAGGAAACAATGATATTGAGCGTAAAATAAGACGCGCAGATATTATTAAAAAACGGTTATCAGCGAGCACTTTGTAATTTTGTTTCTTAATTCAAAAAACATTTCATATATATTGAAAAATGAATTATATTTCTTTTGTAAAAACCTTGTTTTGTTAATTAATAAGTATCACAATAATTAACTTATAAAATTATTCAGTAATTTTATTACTTTATTAGACCTTATATAAAATTATTGCTTTTTATACATTTTTGTTAATATAATTAGAATGAGGTTTTTTTAGTATTGTTATATACTATATATAAAAATTAAAAATGAATAATTCCATACAGTTAGACCTAAACTTTAGTGTGGATTACATAAGGAGGGTCAATGTTTTCCGAAGATTTAACTCCAAGAGCCCATAAAATTATAAATATACTTGCGCAAGAAGAAGCAAAAAGATTAAACCATGACCAATTAACCCCGGAGCATATTTTACTTGGATTGATTAGAGACGGTGACGGCATAGCGGTAAAAGCATTGGTAAATTTAGGTGTAAATCTTGATCAATTAAGAACTGATATTGAATTGGCTGTTAAGAAAACCGGCGGAACTTTACTTTTAGGTGATGTTCCTCCATCACCACGAATAGAAAAAGTCCTTAAACTTTCAGCATATGAAGCTAGAAATTTAGGCCATACTTATATCGGAACCGAACATCTATTGCTAGGGATATTAAGAGAAGAATCAGGCACTGCAGCCTTAATTCTGGAAAGTAAAGATGTTAATATTGAAAAAGTAAGAAACGAAATATTACGTTTATTAGGGCATACAGGGTTTGTAAAACCAAAAGAGAAAAAAGACGTTAAAACTCCAAATCTGGATGAGTTTGGCCGTGACCTTACACAATTGGCACGCTCAAAAGAATTAGACCCTGTAATAGGCCGTGAAAAAGAAATACAGCGGGTAATTCAAATCCTAAGCCGGAGGAAAAAAAACAACCCTGTTTTAATCGGTGAGCCGGGGGTTGGAAAAACCGCTATCGTTGAAGGCCTTGCAATGAATATAATAAATGAAAATGTACCGGAAATTTTAATCGACAAAAGAGTATTAACTCTTGACCTTGCTTCAATTGTCGCTGGTACAAAATATAGAGGCGAGTTTGAAGAACGCCTAAAAAACATCATGAAAGAAATTCGTAAAGCAAACAACGTAATTATTTTTATTGACGAACTTCATACTTTAATCGGAGCAGGTGGAGCCGAGGGAGCAATAGATGCAGCGAATATGTTAAAACCTGCTTTAGCAAGAGGTGAACTTCAATGTATAGGAGCTACAACCCTCAACGAATATAAAAAGCACATTGAACGTGATGCTGCTTTAGAGAGAAGGTTTCAACCCATATTAGTCGGAGAACCTTCTGTCGAAGAAACAATCGAGATTTTAAAAGGCCTCAAAAACGGCTACGAAATGCACCATAAGGTTAAATACGAAGATGAATCAATAGTAACTGCTGCAAAATTGTCTAAGCGTTACATTACAGACAGGTTTTTACCTGATAAAGCAGTAGACCTAATTGATGAAGCCGGAGCAAAAGCTCGGTTACAAAATACAATACGTCCAAAAGAGATAACCGACCTAGAAAAAGAAATTCAAGGTATGGTTCAGGTTAAGGACAAATACGTAAAAGAACAGGATTATGAGAAAGCTGCGGAAATGCGCGATAAAGTAAACGAAGTTAAGCGCAAACTCAAGGATATGAAAGATGAATGGAAAAAGGGAATGAATAAGGAAATTCCTAATATTTCTAAAGATGATATTGCTAATATTATTGCATTTACAACGGGTATTCCAGTTACACGGATTGCAGAATCAGAATCCAACAAACTTCTTAAAATGGAAGATGAATTACATAAACGCATCGTTGGCCAGGATGAAGCAATAGAAGCAATTTGCCGCGCAATCAGGCGATCAAGGGCCGGATTGAAAGCTGAAAAACGGCCCATGGGATCATTTATATTTTTAGGCCCTACCGGTGTTGGTAAATCAGAACTAGCAAGAACACTTGCTAATTTTCTTTTTGGAAACGATGAAGCTTTAATCCGCGTTGATATGAGTGAGTTTATGGAGAGGCATAGTGTTTCCCGTCTTGTTGGAGCGCCTCCCGGATATGTTGGTTATGATGAAGGCGGAGAATTAACTGAAAAAGTACGCCGCCGGCCTTATAGCGTAATATTGCTTGATGAAATCGAAAAAGCTCATCCCGATGTTTTTAATATTCTTTTACAGGTTATGGAAGACGGACAATTATCTGATAATTTAGGCCACCGGGTTGATTTTAGAAACAGCGTTTTAATAATGACATCAAATGTTGGAGCAAGAGAGATAAATAAAGGAAATTCATTGGGTTTTTCTTCAAGCGAAGAATTTGACTTTGACAGCATTAAAGATAAAGCCATGAATGAACTGAAACGCGTTTTTAATCCTGAATTTTTAAACAGGGTAGATGAAGTTGTTGTATTCCATCCGCTATCTAAAGCAGATTTATATGAAATTATTCATATTATGCTTGAAGAAATTAGTGACCGTCTTGCAGAAAAGAAAATGAAAATTACATTAAATCAAAAAGTTAAGGACTATATTATAGAAAACGGGTATGATCCTAAGTTCGGAGCAAGGCCTTTACGCAGGTCCATCCAACGGTTTATTGAAGACCCAATGTCTACTAAAATTCTTGAAGGCAAATATAATGACGGTGACCACATTCAGGTTAGTGTTAAAGAAGATAAACTTGTTTTCAGAAAAAAAGATTCTAAGAAAAAAGATAAGGAAAAAACGGAAAAAGAAACAATTGAAACAAAATAATTAATAAAAATAAACTTGAAATTTTGTAAAAAAAATGCTAAAAAATAACTATATATTAATTTATTTATTTTAATATGACGAAAATAGGATTAATTGTGTTTAATATAGTAGAAAAAAAACAAAATTTTGGATAAAGCGGTAATCGTTATGAAAAAGTTAACATCAATTTTAATAATAATTTTATCATTTTTTATTTTTGCTTGTGAAAATCCGCTTGATTTTGAAATTGTTTCACCTACAAAAAAGCAAATAATTAGAAGTGATTTTTATTTAAAGTTGAAAGGAACCTCGGATTCTCCTATTAACTCAGTTGTTTTAAAAATTGACGGCAATAGATATCCCTTAAATATCGGGAAAGATTTGAAAAATCCTAGAAAAAAATGGAAAATCTCTCTCTCTCAAGTCCGTGAAGGAAGAAATAAACTCGTTGTTACTGTCAGCAACGTAAAGGGTGAAAGTAAAACGCGAAGTGTAATTGTTACAGTCAGAAAACCTGATCCTGATGCAATTAGTGCAAGAATAATTTATCCACGCCCGGGATCAGTTATAAAGAAAAATTTCATTCTTAGAGTAAAAGTAAACTCAAGAAAAAGAGTTGAGTCATATTGGTTTAAAAGATCTACATCAAGCCGATGGATACAATTACCATCAAATCAATACCCTAATTTTAAGATGAATATTAAAGATTTTAAAGACGGAGAGAAAATAATTCATTTTACAGCAAAGAATGTTAAGAAATACGCCAGAACACATAAAGTTAAAGTGAAAATTAGAAAACCTTTACCTGTTGCTAGAACAATGAAAATTAAAATAATTAATCCTTCAAAAAATCAAAAAATTAAAGGTTCTTTTTATTTGAAATTACGAATTGAATCAACCAAACCTGTAACAAAAGTTTGGTATAAACATAAAGCAACTTACGGAAAATGGCGTGAACTTAAAGTTAATAATAGTTATAAATGGAAACTTAATATAAATACTTTTACTTCTGGAAAACAGGATTTTACGGTTACTGCATATAATGGAATCGAGTATGGTTATGCCCGCGCAAAAATTTCAGTTTTCAAAAAAGAGCCAAAAGACAAAGGCCCGGGTTTTGGGAATTGCTATGAATATAAAGGCAGTTTTGGCGGCGATGCATTTCAAAAACCATATTACATTCAAATTTCAAATAAAAGAAAATTATACGTTACTGACAGCCGTAAAAATAAAGTATTGGTATTTGATCATAAAGGTAAGTATTTAAACAGTTTCGGTAAAAGCGGTGCCGGGCCCGGCCAGTTTGATAATCCGGTTGGAATTTGCATTTATAAAAATGAACGGATTTTTGTTTCGGATTACCTTAACCGGAGGGTTGGAATATTCGATATTAAAGGAAAATTTATTAAGTTTTTTTACGGAAAAAGCCCTAAAGACGAAGATAAATTTAAACTGACCGGCGGTGTTGCTGTAAATAATAAAGGCCAGCTTTTTGTAGTAGATTTTGACGCAAGCAGAGTTTTTAAATTTGATATTAAAGGAAACTTCAAAAAGGTCTTTGGCAGCAAAGGTAAAGGTGCCGGACAGCTTTATAATCCAACGGGGATAACAATAAGCCTTGACGGTTTTATTTATATAACTGATAAAAAGAATGACCGGATCGCGGTTTTTGATACAAACGGTGTTTTTTCGTTTTCGTTTGGCCATGAAGGTATTGGTAAAGGCCAATTCTCAAGGCCGATGGGTATTGCCGTTGATAAATTCAATCATGTCTACGTTTCGGATACCAGAAATAACCGTATTGTAAAATTTGACCACAAAGGAAAATATATTTGTTTGGTTGCTAAGAATCTCATAAATCCTATAGGGATTGCAATTGATAATATAACTGGTATTGTTTACGTTGTGGATAGGGATGCCTCAGTAATAAGAATGTATAAACCGTGTAAACGGTAAATTTTTAAACAAAAAAACCGTGCATATAAAGCACGGTTAATCTATTGAAAAATCTTATTTTATTTCATAGTCATATAAACGCCAGCGTTTATATTCTTTTGCGCCCATTGCTTCTCCGTGACGTATAACAAGGTCATTGGTTTCAAGCAGCCATGAGATTTCACATTCTTTAATCCCTGCTTTTTGCGCGGCCCTAAAAGATTCAACGAATAAAACTGAATCAAGACCGATTTTTCTATATTTTTCAGTTATTCCGAATAAAGCAAGCCGCACCTTGGTTTGCTTTTTCTTATTTTTAACAAAACGAAGTAATCTCATTATATCAGAATCACCCCAGAAGTTTTTCTTTGGCTTTGTAAACTCATTAACATCTGTTAAGCTTGCAATAAATCCACCAGGCTCACCTTTAACAAATGCAATTGATGCAAGTCCGGGAATTAGCGTTGCTTTTAAACCCACAGCAATATCATCAAATTCGTGTTCATTAATTGGAACAAAGCCCCAGTTTTTACCCCAGGCATGGTTGTAAATATATCGAAGGTGTTTTAAGTCTTCATCAAACCCTTTTTTCATATTAACAGCGCGGATTTCAATGCCATAACGTTTTTTTACTTTTTCAGATAATCTTTCAAGGCGTTCCCTTCTTTTCTTAAGATCTTCTGTGCTATCATCTACAGGCATCATCTGGCCTATTAAATCCATTTCTTTCTTAAATCCGTAATCAAGTAATAGTTTTTCATAATAAGGATAGTTGTACGTTGTATATACCATTGGCTGGTCCTTAAAGTTTTCAACTAAAAGTCCCCATGAACCATTGGACGTTGGATTGGCAGGGCCCCGCATAATTTTCATGCCTTTTTGTTTTAACCATTCTTTTACTTTGTCCATCAAAAGTTTGGTTACTTCTTTATCTTCAATAGTTTCCCAAAAACCAAAGAATCCAGTTTTTTCATTATGAAAATCATTGTGCGCATGATTTACTATTGCGGCAATACGTCCAACTATTTTGCCGTTTCTTTTTGCCATAAAATAAGTTACTTCAGCGTTTTCATGAAAAGGATGAACATCTGTTAAAAGTCCCACAGCCCCGAGTAATTTATTGCCTGCTAGCTCCATATCAAAAGTAGGTATCCATACAGGGTCATCTTTATAAAGTTCCCATGCGAATCTTACAAACTGTTTTTGAAGTTTTTTATCTTTTTTCGTCGGTCCGAATTGAATTATATCTATCGACATATTACCCCCGTCGTATTTAGTTATTTAAATATAAAACATTTAACGAAAATGGAAAATAACGTAAATTAATTTTTAACGTGAATTTCGATTTAAAAAAATTACAACTATTTTTTAAAGTTTTACGTAACTGCGAGGAACGTATGTAACGAAGCAGTATTATTAAATAAACCTGATGGGATTGCTTCGCTAACATTCGCAATCACTATTCACCGGGGATTGCTTGGCTCATGCTCGTAGGAGACTTTGCCCAAAGGTATTTTTTCCTCAAATGACATAAGCCAACGTCACCTACGAGGAACGAATATAACAAAGCAATCTCTTTGATTTATTAAAAAATCATATATTTCGAAAAAAATAAATTTATAATTTAAATCGAATTTCACGTTTTTAAGATATTTAAAAAATTTGCTTTTATTGAAATAAAATTTTTAAAATGCAAGTATATCTAATTATACAAATTAGTTATTAAAAAAATGCTTGAATATTGTTTGCCGGAGACATAAATTTTATAGTGTATATATGATGTATTTTTCATTAAAAAGGGGAGTGTTATGAAAAAAATTATTATGCTAGTATTGTTTATTTTTATTTCTACTGGAGTATTTACAAGAACTATTTGGAAAAGCAAAATTATTGTGGGCGGCAGGACAAAAAAAACACCTTATGTAAACGGTGTTAAACACGGTGTTGAATACATTTATTTTAATAACGGTAGAATATATACTAAAACACCGTATTTTAGAGGCAAGAAACACGGCATCGAATATATTTATTATGAAAACGGAAGATTATATCATAAGAGGCCTTACAGGTTTGGTAGAGAGCATGGGAAAGTGTATTTATTTCATTACAATGGAGCGCCAGGGAAAATCATTACGTATTTTAATGGAAAACGTCATGGTGTTGAATTAAAATATTATCAAATAGGTAGGATAGAGAGTAAAACTCCTTATTATAGAGATATGATACACGGTACAGTGTATGTTTTTCACAAGAATGGAAGATTGCAGGAAAAAGCTAGTTATTTATATGGCAAACAGCATGGTTATGGCTTTGTTTATTATGAAAACGGCCGTTTAAGGCAAAAACTGCCATTTATCCGGGGAAAAAGACACGGTGTCAGTTATGTTTATAACCCTAGTGGCAGAGTTATAAAAAGGTTAATTTACAGAAATGATAGATTAATTAGATAGCATAAAAGTTTTCAGTATATTTTGTAAATTTTAACTATAAAATACAATAGTTTTAACTAAAATACTTTTATAAAATAGATTTTTTTAACGATTTTTAAGCCCTTATTAGTGATTATATAAAAACATAATTCTATAATTACAATAACAATTTTTAAAAACAAAGGACTAAAAACGTGAAAAATATATATGATTTTGAAGTTGAAACAATTTCAGGAAAAAAAATCATTTTGAATGAATACAAGGAGAAAGTTTTACTCGTTGTAAATACAGCGAGTAAATGCGGGCTTACCCCACAGTATAAAGAATTACAGGAACTTTATGATAAATATATGGACAAGGGTTTGGAAATTTTAGGTTTTCCATGTAATCAATTTAATAAGCAGGAGCAGGGAAGCAATGATGAGATAAAGGAATTTTGTAAACTTAACTATGGAATTACTTTTCCTATGTTTGCAAAGATTGAAGTTAATGGAGAAAGCGCACATCCATTGTTCGAATATTTAAAGGAGAAAGCTCCTGGGGTTTTAGGAACTAAAAACGTGAAATGGAATTTTACAAAGTTTTTGATAGACAGAAAGGGCAATGTAATTAAACGTTTTGCGCCCACTGTTACACCTTTGCAAATAGAAGACAGTATACTAAAATTGCTTTAGATTTTACTTTGCAATATAGTTTGAGCAGGAAAAATCACGCTCAACGTATATTTTTAACCGAGTACACATTTTCCGACTGTCATCAAAATAAACGCATTTATCGCAACAAGCATCTTTAGAATGTGCAAGTATTTCGTTAACGAAAACTTCTTCACCCTTGTCAAGCCAAACCCCTTCACATCGCGGGCATTTATCAATTGTAACTCCTTGATAGGTTATTGGATTTAGCTGAACTCCCTGACATCTTGGACAATACATGTTTACACTCCGATTAAAATAATGTTTAGACAATATTTAAAGTAATGATTATTTTATTAATATGATTCAACAATAATTTTATAGACTTTTATTTGAAATTAACGTATAATCCAGGAAAAAGCAAGGAGTGAATTATAAAAGCGTTTATATTATTAATATCTATATCGTTAATTATATCAGGTTTATATTTGATGTATAATAAACAAAGCAAAGTAGAGCTGCCGGGAGAAATAAAATTCCGGTTAATTTCCGGGGGCGACTATTCCTGTAAAGCCGCGGTTTATACATCACACTTAAAGAAAAAGCAATTTTCGGAATATATTTTAAGTCAAAGTAAAAATATAAAAAAAGTTATCAAAACAATTTTAACTAAATTATCAAAATACCGGATTTCATTAAGAAAATACAGGCAAAGGGTTTTTAAGCATTACAAACTAACTCAAAGGCTGAACCTGTTAATACGCAAAGTAAAAGTAAAAGGGATTAAAATTTTTAACTTAAAGCGGATTTATAAAAAATCAACTATCTACAGAAAAAGCAGGGAACAAAAAATTATTAAAAACAAAGAAAAACAAAATGACAATTCCGGCGGATTGGGAGGATAAATGAGTACAACGCAAACTAAAAAAAATACAGGATTGATTTTTTTTCCTGCATTTGATTGGGCAATATCACCAACTCACCCGGAAAGGGAAGAACGCCTTTTATATACACAGGATCAGGTAAAAGAAGAAGGGCTATTAGACCTTGATAATATTCATGAGTTTAAAGCAGGAATTGCAACGGAAAAAGACATTAACCGTGTTCATATCTGCGTGCCAGATGTAAAATCAAACGTAACAGAAAGCCATTTAATTTCTGCCGGAGGTTGTATAAAAGCTGCGGATGTTGTTTTATCCGGTAAGGTAGATAACGCGTTTGCTTTGGTAAGGCCTCCCGGCCATCATTCAATGAAAATTGTTCACGGAAACCGTGGTTTCTGCAATGTAAATATTGAAGCTATAATGATTGAACATATAAGAACGAATTATCCTAAAATCAAAAAAATTGCCGTTGTGGATACAGACTGCCATCACGGTGACGGAACTCAGGATATATATTTTAATGACCCGAACGTTTTATTTATTTCCCTTCATCAGGATGGGCGGACACTTTATCCGGGATCCGGGTTTATTAACGAATACGGGGGAGTAAATGCAATAGGGTATAATTTAAACATTCCATTGCCTCCTCAAACAACTGATGCGGGATTTATGATGGCTATGGAAAACGTTGTTATGCCCGTATTAGAAGACTTTAAACCGGATTTAATTATTAACTCAGCAGGACAGGATAATCATTACTCTGACCCAATAACCAACATGAGTTTTTCTGCTCAGGGATATGCAAAGCTTAATCATATGCTTAATCCTGATATTGCGGTTCTTGAAGGCGGATATTCAATAGAAAGTGCCCTGCCTTATGTTAATACTGGAATTATTCTTGCAATGGCAGGATTAGACTATTCAAACATTCATGAGCCTGATTATGATCCATCCGATTTACGTCAGGATGAAAAAACCGGAGAATATATCCAAAGTGTGTGCAACGAAGTAATGGAATTATGGAACAGCCGTAATGAACTTCAAAAGCGCGCACATGAAAAATTTACTGAGGAATATTTTTCAGTTAACCGGCGTGTTCACTACGATACTGACGGAATATCTTCTCAACTGAATGAGCGGATTAGAGTATGCAATAATTGCGGAGGTTTATGGCTCGTTGATACAAATTCTTCCAGAGGTTACAGTGTTTATGCAATAATTCTCCAACGTTATTCCTGTGATGATTGCCGAAAGGCTGCTGAAAAGGAATGGAAAACGTTTAATAAAGGCTCCCGGGATTTTGTTTATTTTCAGGACGTTGATAATGACCTTTATCAAATCAGGTAAAATAATCATTAACGGATAAAAATTGATTTAATCTCACAAATTAAGTATTTATTACTATATTTTAATATAACGTGTTTTGATATATAACCGTAAAAGTAATGAATTTGAGGTATTGGTGAGATATATTAAAGTTTTATACATATTGCTAATTTTGTTTGCATTGGGATTTATTAACGCTTATTCAATAAAAAAGATAAGCTTAAACAAACCGTCAAATCAGGATAATTTTATTAAATTATTAAATAAAAGGCGCAGTATACGACAATATTCCAATCTACCTTTGAACATCAAACAATTAGCATATATTTTGTATGCCGGCAATGCAAGAACGCCCAAAGGAAACAGAACTGCGCCTTCAGCAGGGGCATTATACCCGATTGATATATTTGTTTATGCAAATAAGGTAATAGGTTTATCAAAAGGAATATATTTTTATAATGCGCGGTATCATTATTTACAGAAAATGCAAGACGGAGATTTCAGCGGACATTTTAAAATAGCGTGCTATTATCAAAACCACATAAAAAACGCGGCTGCATTGATTATTTTAATATATGAAAAACGCCGTATGGAATATAGATACAAGGAGAAATCAATAAATTTTGCTTATATTGAAGCAGGGCATATTTCCCAAAACGTTTTACTCGCTTTAACTCAACTCGGCCTTGCCGGAGTTCCGGTCGGCGCTTTTGACGCAGGTATGATATTAAAGCCATTCGGTTACAAATTAAAAAAACGCGTTCCTTTATACGTTAACGCGGTAGGAAATAAATCCGGTTGATAAATTTATAAAATAGGTGGTTAAAATGGCAGGTTGGTTTAAAAAAAAGAAAAAACTTTCTCAGGAAGAAGAAGAACGTCTTGAAAATGAATGGTATGATAAAAAAAGCCTTTTGATGGAAAAAACTCTGGGAGAGATGCATGATATCGTTATGCACGCAATAATCCCTTATGAAATCGGAGGAGGCCTGGATTTATATTATTATCCAAACGGTATAACAGGCACGGGTATAGCCACCAAAGAGTTAACTTACGCCTGCAGGGATAGTTCGAAAAATTCCGTATATGATAAATACGAAATGGTTATGTTTACTAAGCATGAATTAAATCCGGATGATTTGGAAAATCAAGATAGTCCTTTTAGTAAAGCACATTCAAATATAAACGCAATATTAAACTGCATTGCAGCATATAGTACACAGGCTAAGCTGAACCCGAACGAAACCTGCGAATTTCCTGAAGGCATGGACGCAGTAGGTGGAAAGTGTTTAATTTTTGACAAATATGAAACAGCAGGTACGGAAACAAATGAAGAAAACTTTGGCCTCATGCTTCTAATTGAGGTTTTCCGTGATGAGATGGAATTTGCCATGCAAAACGGCGGTCAAAAATTGCTGGCAATGTTAAAAGAACGGGGTATTTATCCCTATTCTGACCTTAACCGTGCTTCTGTGTTAGAATAGCAGATTTTACGTATACGAACTTCGATTTACTTAAATTTTCTGTAAAGTATATTTTGTGGGGAACGCGGATTTGCGTTTTCTACTTAGATTTATCTTTTTTTATGATTAAAAGAATTTTTAGAATTTAAAACTAAATTGTATTATATATAAAACCTGAATAAAATCATTGATTTTATCGTTGCTATTTCATTATAATAAATCAATCAATAAAATTAACGGATAAAATAATTGGAATTAAATCGGACAATATTTGTAAGCGTGGATATAGAAACAACGGGGCTTGGCAAAAACGCGAAGATTGTTGAAATCGGAGCATACAAGTTTAAGCCGTTCGGCCTTGGTATAGAAATGTTTGATGAACTTATACATCCCGGGATTGAAATTCCTCAAGACGTTATTTCCATTCACGGAATAACCGACGAAATGGTGGAGCATAAGCCTGAAATAGAAAAAGTTATGCCCATGTTCCTTGATTTTATCGCGGGCCATGCTTTAATCGCTCATAACGCGCGGTTTGATTTTTCTTTTTTATCGAGAACGGCTTTGCTGTGCGGAGTAGAGATTCAGGATAGCCACGTTTTTGATACTCTAGCTATATCGAGAAAAGCTTTTCCCGGAATAAAACACAACCTCATACAATTGTCTAATTTTTTAGGCTTAAAACCTGACGGAGACAGGCACAGGGGGCTGTCAGATGCCAAACTCGCTGCCGGGGTTTTTGAACTTTGCATGGATAAACTGAACATTAATACTTACGCTAAGTTAAGGAAACGTTTCAGGCCAAGATATCCCATGTCATTTTTAGGAAAACAGTAATTACATAAAAAAATAATGGAAATTTTTATATATCACTATTATAATGTAATGTATAATAATTAAAATTGATAATATAAATTAGGAATGTGTTTTGAAGAGCAAAAATTTAATCAAATGTATATGCATTTTTATGTTAGTTTTTCCCGTTTTAACAGGAACAACGTGTATATCCCCGGGATTATCTCAAAGTGGTAAAATAGTCTGCTCCAGGCCTGTAGGAAGCACCAGCCAAATTTTTTTAATTGAGCAGAGTACAGGCAGTGAAACGCAATTAACTTTTAACACGTTAAGAAGCATAAACCCTTCATTTTCCCCTGACGGGAGCAAAATTGTATTTGTACAACATGACGGTTATTCTTATAACAGAGAAATATATATCATGAATGCAGACGGTTCGAACCCAAAAAGATTAACCGATAATTTTCAATTGGAAGATAATCATCC
>CALGPD010000463.1 GCA_937960625.1 uncultured Spirochaetia bacterium
AATATAATTATCTGGGACAGGTTTGAGATAATGCTTATTAATTCGCGGTATAAACTAAACGAAAGCAAAACCGGTGTTAGGATAATGGCAACGGAAATGCGCGGCGAGGAGATGGAATCCATTCTTGATAATGATATTTATATTGATATGCGGCCTAAATCATCATTAGGCACCAAGTCTTATTATTCTAAAATCCTAACCAAAATGTGCACAAAAATAATTAACGTTCCATTATTGAAACATCATCGTTTAGCAGGAATAACGTTTTGCTTAAAAAATATCGCGTATGGGGCAACGAATAACAACAGGAGATTCCATGGCTCAAGCTGCTGCCCTTTTATTCCAAAAGCCTGCAATCATAAAATCGTTAAAGAAAAGGTCGTTTTAAACATAGGGGATGCATTATCCGGTATTTATAAAAACGGCCCGGTATTGATGAACAGAAGAGACAGGTTTATGCCCAAATCCATTTTGTTTTCAACCGATATGGTTGCCTGCGATAAAATAGGCCTAGAAATTATCGAGAAAAAAAGGAAATCAAAAAATATGATATCAATATGGAGAGAATACGGTACACCCCTGCATGTAAAACAATCCCATGAGCTTGGAATAGGGAATTATACAAATATCGACCATAAGGTTGTTGTGATGTAAAAAACAGGGCTGGTTACAACGAAAACAGAAACCCTATTTCAAATCCGATAAAACCGTCATTAGCAGCGAGATTTTTATAGCCAAAAGAACTATATGCTTGGGTAATATTTGTAGTTTTAACTTTATCAAGCCCATATTGCATTATTTTCCCATATATTTCTAAGTAAAAAGAAATTCCGTATTTACCCGGTGTATATATATACCCGGCGCCAATTTTATACCCAAACCTTACTTTTCTAATAGGCCCTTTTTCAGTATAATCATTCCATTCTCCGGAATATTCTAAGTTCATCTCCTCTGAATTCAACTTTATTGATGTAACAAAACTTACACCCATAAAAAAATTATGTTCATAAGGTTTTCTAGCCATTTTAATTATTATACCGGCGTTAAAATTTAAAGCACCGTAAGCAAAATCCGTTGTTTTAGAAGTATAACCGATATAACCACGTACACCGTAGTTGATGCTGCTATAATAAAAATCAAAAGTAAGGCCAAAATTTATCCAACATTTCGGATTAATAAGAAACCACATAAACTTTAACCCTACCGTATATTCATTTAAAAAATCAGTATAAGTATGTTCATTCGAGCGCAAAGCAAGTGTAGATACACCGAATTTGAGGCCCAGATAAACCAACTTTTTCCCCTCCCATATTTTAACAAGTTTTTTAACTTTCTCGTTTTCAATTTTTTCTTTTGATTTATATTCCTTATAAAATGGTAGTACCGCTTTCCTGATTTTTTCCTGATTCCGGTTCGACAAGGTTATAAAAGCATTAACGCGGTTAACAACGAGAATTAAATTTACAATTCTTTTCATCCTGGAATTTAAATACTCGTCAACGCCTTTATAATATAGATTAATAATCTTCCGGTTTGTAACAGCAACGAGAAAACCCAATTTGTCCCAGTCTATTTTAATACCTGCAATTTAAAATAAGCTTTACTCGTATTGAGAAAAGATATCCGGGTATAACGCGTTATTCTTAATTTTGGAATACTAACATCATCCGTATTGCTGTATTCTTTTATCTGCGATGCTCTGATTATATTTGTTGTTAATAATAACGTAAAAATTAAAACTGAATATTTAATTCTCATATCCTCTCCTTGAATTTATTTTGGCTACAACGAAAATAAAAAACCCATCTCAACGCCGATATAAACATTGCCCAAATTTGAATCAAAATCATAGTTTTGTGTTTCTATTAGGGTTGTTAAATTTTTCCTATATACTTCTGAAAATGCTATAAGAAATTTAAATGAGACAGCGGCATAAAAACTGTAATTCTTATATAATGGCGTATAAAAATATCCTATGCTTGTCGCAAAACCGAATATAGTCGAAGCAAGTTCACCTTGCAATAGATAGTTTGTAGAATTCTGAGTTATTTTCATATTTATGTTTCCTTGACTAATCCTAAAGGAATTTGCCATTCCAACTGTTAAATATAAGTTATGGATATAAGGACTTTTAGAGAATTTTAAAACAAACCCAAAGTTCAAGTTTAATGCATGAAAAGCAAAATCTGAATAATTATCAGCCTTTTTTCCAAAAGCCCCAGCTTGGATACGGCCATAGGAAACATCAATATACATCCTAAATTCAACAGGAACACCTGGCGGGTCCCATAAACCGCCTGTGGCAGTGAAAAACCAAAGAAATTTAATACCTATTGAAAAATGCTGTTTGAAATTTAATTCTAATGTATCTGAAATTAACAAATTAGAAATACCGGAATAACTTGTACAGAACCCCAAATATAGTTTTTTATGTTATTCTTATATTTAGGGATTTTTTTAAATACTTTTTTCTTTAAATTGTTTTTCAAACACGTTTTATAATAAAGTAATAAAGCATTTCTAACTTTTTCACGGTTGGATTTTGATTCTTTAATGAACGCGTTATATAGTTTAATCATTTTAAGAAAAAACTCATTAGCCGTTTTCTTAGTCATGGAATAATTATCAAGCCCTTTATGGTAAAGTTTTAATATTTTATAATTCGTTGCTGATAAAAGCACTCCCATTTTCTTCCAATGAATAAGCACTTTCTCAATTTCAAAGTATAACTGCCTGCCGGTTTTGTAAGTAAAACGGGTCTTAAAATAACTTAATTTTGAGTTTTCCGTTATCTTTAACTTAGGAAATATTTCTTCATTTATATTAATCTGCTGCTTACTTCTATATTAAACTATAACGCATGTACCAGAATTTTCATGTTGAACAGCAATTTTTATAAAAAAATTATACTGTGTAAAATTTTGTTTCACAATACAATTGAGTTATAATTAACGTACAATCACGAAAATACGGAGCATCATAATGTGTGAACAAGCAGCGAGAACCTTGATAAAATCAACTATATGGAAAAACGAAAAAATCGCAAAAGACGTTTATTTAATGTCTTTTAAAAGTAAATACATTGCTGATAACGCATATCCAGGACAATTTATTAACGTCAAAATTCCTGGCAATCAGGCATTAATCCTTAGAAGGCCGTTTTCTATTTATAATATTGAAAATGATATTGTAAGCATAATTTATATGGTGGTAGGTAAAGGCACTGAATCTTTATCCAAAACAGTAGAGGCAACGGAGATTGACGTGCTAGGCCCTCTTGGTACAGGGTTTAATATTAATAAGCATAAAAAAACCGCAATACTCGTTGGCGGTGGCTGTGGAACCCCACCTTTGTATTTTCTAGCAAAAGAACTTGCAAACCAGGGCCATGACATCTACCCTTTTCTCGGTTTTGGTGAAAAGGAAAAAGTATTTTTAGATTATGAAATGTCTGATATATCAGGCAGGGTTTTTGTTTCGACCGATGATGATACCCATGAAATACGCAATATTTGTACTCATCACGGAACAATATTGAGTTTCCTTGAAAAATATTATAACGAAAATAAACAGGATTTTAATCAAGATAACGTTTGTATTTATTCCTGCGGTCCTGCAGCTTTATTATCAGCAGTTAAAAAATTCGCTAACAAAAACGGTTTTACCGCTCAGGTTTCGCTTGAAGAATACATGGGATGCGGGTTTGGAGTTTGTCTAGGCTGCGCGGTAAAAACAACGGACGGAACGTTTAAATACGTTTGCAAAGACGGCCCTGTATTTGATATTAACGAAGTTGAGATATAATCATGGATAAGCCATATTTAATTACAACGGGTGATTATAACGGTATCGGCCCTGAGATTATTTTGAAAGCAGCCGCGGCAGGATATTTGAAAGACTGCGTTGTTCTCGGTTCTTATTCCGTGTTTGAGTATTATGAAGAAATGCTGAAAACAGGCGCAAAATGGTCTTATATAGAAAAAGACGATATTGATTTTATGATTATTGAAAATAAAAACATTAAGCCGGATATCAAACCCGGTGAATGTACACCCGAATCAGGGTATTTTTCCTTAAAAATGCTTGATAATGCAATCGGATTATTAAAAAACGGATATTCAAAACACCTTATTACCGCGCCGCTTTCAAAAAAAGCCGTTTCTTATCATGAAAAGGATTTTATCGGCCATACTGAATATCTTGCAAAAGCGTTTAACACCGAACAATACTCCATGATGCTTGCAAATGAAACTTTTCGCGTTGTTTTGGTTACTACGCACGTTTCAATTAGAGAACTCCCTGAATTAATCACTAAAAAACGCGTTGAAATTGCAATAAAGAACTCCCATGATTTTTTACAAAAAACCGTGGACAACAGAGGCATGGCAGTTTGCGCGCTAAACCCTCATGCGGGGGAAGACGGTTTACTGGGAAGCGAAGAAATCGATATAATTACTCCGGTAATTGAAAAAGCAAAACAAGACGGCATTAAGGTGTCAGGGCCGTTTCCCGCTGATTCCCTTTTCAAAACCGTGTATAACAATCCTTATGGTATTTACATTGCAATGTATCACGACCAGGGGCTTGGGCCTTTAAAAATGGTTAGCAAAGGTGCAGGAGTTAACGTTACTTTAGGTTTGCCGATATTTAGAATTTCAGTAGACCATGGAACTGCTTATGATATTGCGGGCAAAGGCGTTGCATCGCCTGATAGTTTGATAAGCGCCATACAAATTGCAAAATCTTATAATTAATTTGGTAAACTTTACTTAATTTAAGTGTTAAATTTTATAGGTGATATATCGTTAAGGAGCCGTTGTTATAAATTTTCACTGTGTTTTATTGAGAAATTTTAATCCTAAATAATTTTCCCTTTTAACAAGGAGATATAATATGAAAACCATTATCAAGCTTTCAATTCTTATATTGCTTTTTTCTCTATCATTCAATATAAACTTAACCGGACAGCAGCAAAGTAAAACCGTTGTAGCGGTTCTGGAATTCCGCGTTCTTGGCAGAGTAAACGCGGGCAATGATTTCGGCAAAGGGATTCAGGAAATAGTCATGACAAATCTAGGGCAAAATCCTTCAATAAGCATTGTTGAGCGCTCAAGATTAACAGCGGTTGTTAAAGAGTTAAGTTATTCAGGAAGCGACCTTTTCAATTATAAAAAAGTTGTTAAGCTTGGAAAACTATTACAAGCAAAGTTTTTAGTTACAGGGAGTATAGTTGGAATCGGCGCAGGCATTAGAATAAATGCTAGGATAATCAACGTAAAAACCGGAAGGGTTTATAAAACTTTCCGGCAGAACAGTATCAGTCTAAATAAAATTTTCAATTCCCTTGAAAACATTTCAAGTGATGTTGAATCCGGTTTAATGGGAATTGATGCCCTGCAAATATCAGACGCGCCAAAAATTGAAATCGCTTTCGTTATAGACTCAACCGGAAGCATGTTTGATGAAATACACGTTGTACGTACCAAGATAAATGAAATACTAAACCGTACTTTAAACGCCAATCCCCGGCCCGTTGTTAAGATTGCAGTAATTGATTATAAAGATTATTATGATGAATACGTTACACGTGTTTTTAATTTCACAACCAACCTTAGCCGTTTAAGGAGGCATTTAAACTCTATTAACGCATCGGGCGGAGGTGATTATGAAGAAAGTGTAACCGAGGCGCTCACCAAAGCCATAAAACTGTTAAAGTGGAGTAAACGCGGTGCCAGTAAAATGATTTTTCTCATTGCTGATGCCCCGGCTCACAGACAATATTTATATAGAGTTCCGTTTATAATTAAAAACGCGACAAAAAAAAGTATAGGAATATACACTATTGCCTGCTCAGGGTTAAATAGAAGCGGAATTTCACTATTTAAAAAAATATCAAAAAACACTAACGCAAATTTTTCTTTTTTATCATACAGGCAGGAATACGTTGACCGGAGCGGAAGGCGGTCAGAAGTAATAACACACGGCAGGAAAATATATAAACGGAGAATTCATAAACCGAGTAAAGCAACGGGAAGGCCCGAATCCGCTGCCAGAAGGTTAAATAGAAAATCATGGGCAAAGAAAGCAGCTGAAGACAGGCTGCCGGCTGAATATAAACGTTCAAGGGAATATGAAAGCCGGGGAGCTGGCGGAGGCGCGGTCATGTCATCGGAAAAAATTAAAATCCGAAACATGAGGAAAACGGGTAAAATGCAAAATAATCTGGATGAAATTTTGATTAAAAACATCCGTAAAAAAGCAAGCCGTGATTTAAAACTAAAATATAAAGAAAACTCTAGTGAAAAATATGCCGGCGCTGTGCTTGTAAAAAATTCAGGTATTAAAACGTGGTTATTTATAAAATCGAAAAAATCATTTTATAAATTTAATAAATTACGTTCAAAACAATTATGGATTTTTGCGGCAATTAAAAAGTCAGAAAACACTTTTATACTTACCAACGTAAAAATTAAACAAGGATATATTCCCGGGTTTGCCAAACGGAATTTCAATAAGATTAAAACAAACATTAATTACTATGAAAACAACGGAATAACCCGTTTTAAACGCTGGTATTTTAGAGTCACAATAATTAAAACGAAAAAACTATAGAATTTTTTAACTTTTTTATTAATATTAAAGTCTAATTAATGTTAAAACGTGAACGTGAGGTTATTTCTATGACAACATTTTTTAAAATTACAGTATTAATCGGTTCTTTGATAATACTTTTATCTTACTTACTAAAGAACAATTTAATCTGATTATATAAAACAACCTTAAAGCAAAAAACAAAGCTTTAAGCAAACAGAAAAAATTCTAACCGCAAAATGAATATGGCTTAAAGGAAAGATTCTTGTTTTAAGTAAAAGCATAATTTTGTTTAAACGCTTATGCCGCTAGAGTTACGCAGAGGAACTTTAATTTTAATCGAAACTAAACATGAAATTATAACTTTATTAGAAAAGCGTAGATTATAAAAATCATCCAGAGCTCTTCTTTAAATAAAGAAGGGAATTAGTAATAGTATTGGTTATTAAGAAAAACACCAACATTATAAAAAGCCGGAACACCCGTTATTTTATAGGGAGCGGTATAAACCAAGGCAATGTAAACCATATCATAAAGTATACGACCGTTTTCAGCTTAATTATTTTTTGCCTTTTTTCTCTGCTTCTTCTTTTTTCTTGAGGTTTGTAATATACTGAATATAAGCCTTAGTGCCGGCTTCACTCGTTCCGCTGTTAGGCTGTATTTCAGCAGGCGCAGGAATTTCGTTGCTTATATTCCATTGATTTCTGCCGTTTTCTTTTGAAAAGTATAATGCCTGGTCGGTTAACTCTATAAACTCGGCTTTGCTGGACATTTTTTCAGGGTCAAATTTACAGATACCCAGGCTGATAGTAACGTATAATGCAGTCTGCTGCCCGGGGAATTCAGTATTATAAATTGATGCCCTTAGCTTTTCTGCTATTTTCACAGCCTGGTCATACCCTGAGTTAGGGCAAATAACAGCAAATTCTTCTCCACCGTATCTCGCTGCGAAATCCTGAGAACGGACACTTTTTTTAATGATATTTGCAACGAGTTTAAGCACAACGTCACCCTGCTGATGGCCGTAAGCATCATTAAACATTTTAAAATGGTCAATATCAAACATGATTAAACAAAGCGAATTACCGGTTTTTTTGCTTTTTTCAATTTCAGCATATAATGTATTCTGAAACCATTGATGGTTGTAAAGTTTGGTCATTCTGTCCTTAATTGCAGCATCGAATAAACCAACGTTTTCAATTGAAATAGAAGCTAACTCGGTAAAAACTTTAATATTTGCAATGTCTTCATTTTCAAAGTTTTGCCCGTCTAATCTATTGCCAACGAATAAAAAACCATAAAAATCTTTTTTACCTTTTATTGGGAATACAAGCTGGCAGCCTATCTTTTTAAAATCTTCCTCGTATTTATGCAAATTAGGGTCTTTCACTATTTCATCAGCTCTGTATGCGGAGTTAATATCTTTAGGCCCATCTAAAAAATACTCCGAAAGTTCCTCGTCTTTTTTATAAGCTATATCTTCATGTTCATTTTCAAACATGCCAATAGAAACTTTGTGAATAATTTTATCATCATCAAAATCTTCCAATAAAAAAATGGATGAATTTGCAATTAAAAATTGGCCCTGACATGAATAAAGAATTGTTTGAAGTAATTTATCTTCATCTAAGGTTGCATTTATAATTTTTGAAACCTCAAGCAAGTTTCTCAATTTCATTATCTTTTTTTCATATAAACCTAAAACCGAATCCCCGCCGAAAGTTTCCGCAAGAATATTTTCTGCTTCTTCGGCAGTCATTTTTTCGTGCTGATTATCTGTACTCATGATTAACCTTGTATTATATACTAAAAATTTTTGATAAACTTCTTTTGAATTTATCGGCAAAAAACTTTTATTAAAATTTTTATTCTAAATTTTATTTTATTTTGTTTGCAAACATTATCTAAGTTTTTGTAATGCTCTCCTAATTTCCCGGTTCACAATCGAGCCATAGCCCCGGGAACGCATAATATTTAAAAACATTCTTGCATTTGAATGCCTGTTTATGCCAAAAGCACGTACAATCATTGCTATTAATTTTATTCTATTTTTACTCGTTCTGGATATTTTACGTTTTAAATATATTACTACCCGGATTTTTATATCATCTTTAGACCTATAACCCAACCATGCCATTGCTAAGGCTGCATTACCCTGGACATTGTAGCTTGGGTCTACCATCATGGTTTTTCTTAAAGCTATTAACACCTGATTTATCTGGATTTTAGTCCTTGATAATGCAAATGCGGCTGTACTCCTAATTTTAACAGGGCCTTCCTGATTACGGTTAGAATTTACCTGAACCTCGCTGATACCGAGTTTGAGAGCATACAGCAAAGCGCTAATTGCTTTTGGATTAGAACTATACCTGGAAAGCTGCCTTATGGCATAAATTTTTAAATCGGTATCCGGTGATTGTTTGATTGCTATTATATATGTATTTATTGATGCATCAGTTCCAAAAAAGGACCTTCCTTTTCTGTTTATTCTATCAGCAAAAATATTCATATTAAAAATCACAATAACACCTAATATTAATAATATTTTTTTCACCATTTAAGTTTCCTCCGTTATAGGATAAAAATAAAAACCCCGGTCAAAATATTAACCAACAAAATTAATTGAATTTAAAGTATATATTATTTATGTTCCTATGTCAATAAGTTTAAATTCCTTTTTTTATAGTTTTAAAAATAAAACGTTGACTTATTTTTTTTATAATGTATTATATGATTTGATACTTTTTATCGGATATCAAAAATAGTAGAACTAAGATAAATCATTAATATCTTTACTGGAGTTTAAGGTGAAATTTAAAGCTGGATTAATTGGATGCGGACGTATAGGCAGTATGCTATCCGAAGATAAACTTAGAATCAAACCATGCACACATGCAGAAAGTTATGTAAAAAACTCAAATATAGAACTTATTGCCGGTGCAGATATAGATGAAGAAAGATTAAAACTTTTTTCATCAAGATGGAATGTAAAAAAAGCCTATCTTGATTATAAAGAAATGTTAGAGGAAAATAAATTTGACATTGTATCCGTTGCAACGCCTCTTGAAACAAGATTAGAAATAATTGAAGAATTGGCTAAATATAAAATAAAAGTGGTGCTGTGTGAAAAACCTATAGCCTCTAATCTGGAAGACGCTGAAAAAATAGTTGAATTATGCAAAAAATCAGGAACATTGCTGGTTGTAAACCATTCAAGAAGGTTCTCTCCTGATTATATTAAAGTTCGTGACTTACTTAACTCAGGCATAATAGGAAAAATTAAAACTATAATCTGTAATATTTCAGCATCAATTCCAGATGAAAATGATGATTTCAGGGAATCCGGAGGAGGTATTTTACTGCACGACGGCACACACCTTGTAGATACTTTACGTTTTTTATTAAATGAAATTGACCCGTTAAGTATTAAAGCGCAAATCAAATTCCCTAATAACGGCGCTAAAGTTGAACAAAATGTTCAATGTTTTATGAATTACCCTAATGAAGTAACTGTATTTCTAGATTGCTCGGATAGAGATTATTTTCATTTTGAAATCGATTTACAGGGTGATAAAGGCCGTATTACAATCGGAAACGGAATTCATAGGTATTATATAAAAGCGGAAAGCTCATATTATGAAAACTTTAACAGTTTAAAAGATAAACAATTCCCTGATTTCGATTCAAAACCTTTCTTTTCCGTTTTAATGGAAAGTATAGTCAGATATTTAAAAACAGGCGAAATTCCAGAATCATCAGGTGTTCACGCTCTTAATGCCTTTAAACAAATCATGGCTATCTATAAAGCCGGCGTATTGGGCGAAGTTCTTGAATATCCTATCGAGATTGAAAGCCATCCTTTTAAAAAAATTTTTTAATAGGTTAGCAATTAGCTTCAACTAATTTAAAAACGGGAAAATCGATTTATTTAATTTTTTATAATATTCAATACAAAAGAATAGAGGCGGTAATTAATATTTCCGCCTCTATATTAATAAATATTTCATACCAAAATATATAAATCTATGGTTTATTTAAAAGCTGCTACTGTTGCTTTTTTTTTATCATTAAACCGAGTTTCTCAATAATTACATCCATAACCCGCGGAGTAGGCATTTGAATTATTCTATAAATCTGAGCAGGTATTCCCGGAACATCAACATTTTTAAGGTCCTTATCTGTTAAAATCCCGGTTCTAAAACCGTGTTCATTCCAGGCAATCTTTTGTAATTCCTCATCCTTTAAGGCAGTCAACAGAATTTTAGCTTTTGAACTCGTTACTATAAGAGGATGAGAACTCCATACTGTGGGCAACGGGTATAAAATACGGATTTTGCTTTTCAAACGGTTCCAGCCTTCAGGATTCTTTTTTGAAAACTCTATAATCTGGCTTTCATAACCTATAATAATAGGTTTTGCTCCAATACCCATCCGGGTGTATTGATGAAAAATATCTCCTGTTGAGGACTGCAAAAAACCTAGACGTTTAAAAAATGCAACAACCTTTGGAATGATTTTGTTCATCTCATTTGCAGTTACTACGTCTTCATTATTAAGAATGTTTGCAAGCAAACCGGAAAACATATTCCCTGAATTTGATTTGGATGGATCGGTAGATTCAACGAATATTTTTTTAGTTTTACCGAACTGGTCTTCCAAACCTATATCAGCCCAGCGTTTACCTTTAATTATCATATTAACGAGTTTTGCAAGATTAATCGTATACGTTCCGCTTTTTTCTTTAACAAGGCTCTTTTTTAACATTGCATCCACGATAAAATCCCAGCTGTACATTACAATAGGGGAATTAAAAATAATAGATGCTTTCACTGATTTTCCCTTATGCATTTCTTTATATAATGCAAGAGCAACTTGAGATGAAGGCCATAAGAAATCTGCTTTCCCAAGTGTTTTTTTAACCATCTCTATTGATCCGGCTTTTGTATAATCAATAATTATTTTATATTTATTTTTTAAAATCTCTTTAACTCTCGGATTATCCAAAAACCCTTTCTTTTCACCTCCAATATATCCTTTTAAGGTGATAAGGGAGGACGGGTCAGGACCTGAAATACATTTTTTTACTATAACTGTTCCGCCTATTATCAAAACAAACAACGCTATCCCTATTACATATTTTCCCTTCATAATTAATATTCCTCTCTGTTATTTAAAAAAGAAGTTTCAATATCCAGAACCTCCTGCACAGCAGATAATTCCGCATCCATTGCAATCATGTCCTGTTCATGGAACTTCTCAAATTGATTTGCAAAAATCAAACTTATTTGTTCAAGCATCTCTTCTACTTTTTCACGGGTTTTATTCATGTTATCAGTTTCAATTCCGCTTGATAAAATTTCAGTATACTTCTGCATAACATTAATTGCAGTATCAACATGGCTCTCAAAACTGATTAAATGAGCATAGTAATTGTCCATGGTCATAATTTTTTTGTATGACTGTATTGCTGAATTATAAATCTCATTTGCAACTTTTAATGAATTTTTACTTTTTAGATTTTTTAATCTATTTAGTTTTGCCTGAATCTCATTAATTTTAGATTGTTCTTTTTCTTCACGCTCTCGTTTCTTTGTTTCAGAAGGATCGAATCTTGTAAAAGCAAATAACGCGACAATAAATATTCCGACGCCGATTACTAATGAAATAACCGGTGAAACGTTCAGAAAAAGAAAAAATATTATAAAACCTAATCCTCCCAAAATGGAAGAAATAATACTATCCATTGGTTTTACATTCACGATGAACTCCTTTTAGTTGTATCCTTTGGCTTTTTTAAATGCCATTATTAAGTCTTTTCTACCGTCGAAAATTCTTGCGCCGGTTAATTGTTCTATTTCAAGAAGCTGAGATTTGTCAGCTGCTCCGAAACGTATTGAAAAAATTGGTATGTCTTTTCCAATTTGATTATATACTCTTGCTAAGTCATTCATTCTCTTTCCATGATTAGAAATCCCATCAGTCATTAAAATAACCGCTGGCATATATTCATTAAAATCAACTCTAGATAATAATTGAATGCCCCTGATTGACGGTGAATAAATATCAGTTTTACCGCCTGGCCTTAAATTTTGTATCCTGCGAAGCAATGTAAGCAATTGGTCGGGATTATTTCCATTCACCCGCCATTCTGCTAAAATATTACTACTGAAAGGAAGAACAACAGTTATATCTTTTGGCGTTGCATTTATATAATATTGCCTTGCTAATTCAGGATTTAATATTGTTTCCATAGCCCGTTTCATTAAAGTTTCTCCTCTGCCTCCCATAGAACCTGAGAAATCAAGACAAAATACTGTGAAAGAAGGCTTACGTAAGGCTGTTTGATAAAGCTGTAAAATTTGTTCTAAAACTTCTTTTCTCGGGTATTTAATTGGCGATAATATTTTTGAAGCTTTTATACCCCAGTCAGGATTCCATACGTTTTTATCAGCGCCCGATACAAGGCCTCCAAAACTCGCCCTTCTTCCGTGACGGGTTAGTTCGTCCTGTACTTTGTTGGATAAAAGGTATTTTTGCAGCTTTATAAACAATTCTTCTTTCTTTTTATTTCCATGGTTGTAATATCCTAATGGAGAGTCAGCTATAACTAGGCCGTCTGTCGGATAAATTACATATAAAGGTTCTTCACCTTTTTGTATCAATTCTTTATTCGTTTCAATTATTACTGCTTCATAATTAAACATGGCTTTATAACCGGGTTTTGATAAAAACAATGTTTTTAACCAACCGGATGAACCGGATGTTCTTTCAACTGCTTTTAACAACGTTTTTAATTTCGTTTTTAACTGCGGGTTTGAAAGATGCATTTTTCTAATAACTTCTGGATTATTAGCAAAAGCATAAAGAAATCCGAGAAAAGCACTGGCTCCTGAGTTTGACTGTGTTGCTGATGTCATCAAAAATTTGAATTCCTTTTTCTGAATAGCAGCATAAATTTCTTTTACTGTAACGTTTTTATTAATCCATCCAAGGCGCTGGGCTATGGATTTTCTAAGCCCCAACACAACAGGTGAAGTCATTATTGATTTCACATGTTTAACCTTGCGGTGAACATCGCCCATTTTTATCCATAAACTGTTTGCAGGCCATACTGCATCATATTGAAATCCTTGTTGCTTTAACATTATCATAATATCCAATGAGCCTTTGAAACTCACATGTATACTGACACCGTGTTTTCTTTCAAATTCACGAATTAACGGCATTAAAGTTTTATTTTCTGAACCTGAAATTATTGTAAGGTCAGCAGAACTAAAGTGTCCTTTTTTACTACAATATAGCAGTGATATTAGTATTAAAATAATAACAGCTATCTTTTTCATTTTTTTTCTCCAAAATTACTAATGTACTATAATTTTAAATTATTTTAATGAAAAAATAAAACATTATTTTACCAATGCTGTATTTTATTTGGATTTTATGTTCTCACTGGATAACGGGATTTTCAAACGCTTAATATTATTAATATATATTCTCGTTTGTCTGTGATTCATTATTCTTTTTCTAAAAATTTCTTTTTCCGAATGAGTAAGCATTTTTACTTGAATCCTAATTCGTTTTAAAACCTTTATTAAAAATTTAAGTTTTTCTTTTTCGCTTGAAGAAAACTTAGAATCATATCTTTTAAAACGAATAATTGAATTTATACTTTGAAGTGTGCTGAAATACGTTGTCATTAGACTTCTTAATGCCGGTATCTGAACATTATGCCTTACAATAATAAACTCAGCCTTAGTTGGAGTATATTTATCCTCAATCCCTGCTTTTACTTTAATAAAATACAAACCTATTTTTCTAATTAAAACAGAATAATTAAAATGAATTTTGTTTCTATATAAATAAGGTTTATCGATATTAATTTCAGGAAAAATTTTAAATGCTTTCTTGTTAATCGAAGGAGCATAATAAAAATCTATTAAACGAATAAAATTATCTTTGTTTTTTTCAGAAATATTTGTATTAGTATGTTTTAAAAAAGTGCGGAATGATAGCCGGTATTTTCCTTTTACCGGAAAAAATATTTTCAGCAATACGTCTTTTCGCTGTATTTTATCTGTGGCGGCGGCCTTCTCTTTTTTATTAAAAACTATATAATAAGTATTCGCAAATTCCTGAATACTTATTTTATTCGTTTCTTTAAATTCACTATTCAGGCTATAAGCCCCGGAAATAATAAAAATGCTTATAAAACTACACAACGATAATTTTAACAAGCTCATCTCCTCCGTTAAGTTTTTTAATTCTCTTTACATTCTGAAAAAATATTTTAACCGTTTTTTGAAGCGCTTCGGAAAAACTCCCTTTTTTAAACTGCTCATTTAAAACCTTAACGTTTTTAGGAGATTCATTTCTTATTTTATTAATTTCAGCTTTTAATTTTTTGAGTTCATGGATATGTTTTTTTAAACTTGACTTAACATCTTTTGTAATATGCTCTGGTTTTGTTACTCTGTTTAAAATCATATTTATATTAGTAAAAATTTCTAAAGTTTTTCCTGCTACTTGATCTGCTTTTTTCTTATCAATTTCGGCAAAGCAAACTCCCGTTGTTAATAAAATTAGAATTGATAAAAATATTATCTTAAAATTATTCATTATTGCTCCATACATAGTTTATTAAAATCTATTTGATTTCAAAAAAAAATCAATGCTTTTTTAATTTATCAATATCATTATAAAATATTTTTTTAATTCTGCGTAATTACTGATTTTTACAAAATATCCGCTATAAAATTTTCATTCAAAAATTTTCTACCAATACAATTAATATTCTGGTTATTTTTATACTCTCCGGGAATTAAAACATCAAAATACTCACGGCATTTGCCTTTCGAATAATCCTTTCCCTCAACTTTTATCATTGTTTCAATTAATACTTGAAGGGGTTTATTAATAAATTTCTGCTTATATCCTATTAAATTTGTTTTTGAAAGTTCGCGGATTGTAAAACTCCTGGACTTTTTAACATCTTCGGGAACATCGTCTTTAAAAGAATAAGCTTTAGTTCCTTTCCGCGGAGAATATTTAAACGTATGAATATGGGAAAATTCTGATTCCTTAATAACGTCTAAAGTATGATTAAAATCTTCATCCGTTTCTCCAGGAAACCCAACTATAACATCAGTTGTCAAGTTTATACATGGTAGTTCATGTTTAATATTTTTAACCATGTTTAAAAACTGCTCTTTCGAATATTTTCTATTCATTTTTTTTAATATTTTATCACTTCCACTCTGTAACGGAATATGTAGATGATAACATATTTGGGGATTCTTAAAAATTTCAATCAATACGGAATTAACATACCTCATTTCTATTGAAGATATATGAATACGGAAATCTCCTGAGATTGTCAACAAAGACTTTAGTAAGCTTTCTATCCCACTCTGATAACTCCCGGTATTTACACCGGTTAAAACGATTTCTTTTATGCCCGCGCTAATAATTTTATTAAAATCATAAATAACACTGCTTATATCCCTGCTCTTTTCAATACCGCGGGCAATAGCGACCTTGCAGTAAGAGCAATAATTATCACAACCATCCTGCACTTTCAAATAGGCCCTTGTATGTATACCTTTCACAGGAGCAGGAAAGTCAAAAACATGTCCTGAAATCTTACTCTCTTCAAGGGATTGATGTTTTAAAAGAATATCCATTACCCTGCTTTTATTTTCGTTGTTTATTACGTAATCCACACCCCTAATAGCTTTAATAGTTTCAGCGTCAGTTTCAGCATAACACCCTGTAACTATTACAATTGCGTTTGGATTTTCTTTAATGGCTTTTTTTATAATGTTTCTTGATTTATAATCGCTTTTTGAAGTAACAGTGCATGTATTTATAATTACTGCATCACTATCTGCGAAACTGTTTACAATCTCTATTCCGTTTTCCTTAAATCGCGTAATTAAAGAATCTGTTTCAAATTGATTTAGTCTGCACCCGATGGTTTTAAAAGCAACGCGCATTATTCACTTATTGACCTGGGTTTATGTTTGAGATTTTTTTTTTAACTTCGTTTAAAACTCTAATAGAAGCAGGATATTTAGAATTTAGCTGTATACTTCTGGTTAATTGTGCAAGCGCACCCTTAAGCTTACCTCTTTTGTATAAAACTCTTCCGTAATTATACCTATAAAGATAACTGTTTGGAGCAAGAGTATTTGCCATCCTTATTGCAACTTCTGCTAAAAGATATTTTCCCGTATAATAGTAAGCCATACCCATAAGATTATAGAATTCATGCTTATCACCAAAACGCACATTGGCATATTGTGCCATACGTATTACTCTTTTATACATCTTTAATTGATAAAAAGATAAAGTTAAATCATGTGTTAATCTATAATCAGTTCCATATTTGAGAAATTCTATTCCCCATTTTATTGCTGATTTTAACTGCCGTTTTCTATAATAAATACTAAACAATGCATAATAAACTCTCTTGTCTTTTGTTCCTGAATTGGCATGCGGTAATAACTCTGCAATTGCCTTTTCAAAGGAATTTTTATTAAACAAATCAAGGCCTTTTGAAATATCCGCAAAAAGGCCAACTGAAAATATCAGTAATAGCGTTGTTATGATTGATATTTTCCTCACAGTTTTCTCCTGTTATGAAATAAATTAATTCTTATTCTCTTTTATAAGCAATTTTGATACTCTTTCTTTATAAACAGTATCGGGAAAATCTGAAATAAGTTTATAAAGAACTTTTTCTCCCTGCTTAATTAAACCCATTTTTTTTAATAATATCATTCCTCTGAAAAAAAGCGCTTTCTCACCGTAAAAATTCTTATAATTTTGCGCTTGTTTCAACAGATGCAAACTTTTGTTATAATCCTGTTTATAAAAATAGCTTTGCGCTAATTTAATTAGCAAATAAGGATATAACTCCCCTGTATTACGGTAATTACCGATATTTTCATAAAGCTTACCGTCTTTATTTGTAAGATAATGTTTCATAAACGAAATGTAAAGTTTTTTAGCATTTTTATTTTTTCCAATAATATTCAAATTGGCAATAAATTTAAACCCTTTACTAATATCTCTGGAAGCAAAATCAGCCTGAACCCATGAAGCTAACATTTTAAGAGCAATGTTATCTTTTTTCTTGAAAAAATTAATATGGGCAAGGAAATAATATTTTGAATTAATATTTGTACTGTTAAAATTCTTTTCTGCAAGCATAATTCTTGATTGAAGTAATTCAGCAAGGCCCAGATAAAAAAACCTTTTATTTCCCTCAGGCAGAAGCCTCGCAAACGCCGCTGCTTTTACGGGCATCTTTAACTTAATATATAAATCACACAACGTATTAATTATTTTGATTTTAGTGTTTTGCCCCGCATACTTGATTGCATCCTTTAACAATGCGATAGCTTTAAAACAACTATTCATGCGGATATAATAATCTGCAAGAATAATTTTATAATTAGGCTTGTATGGATATAACTTAATAATTTTTTTTGCAATTGAAATAATGCTTGAATTATCAGGCAAGAAAAACATTTTACCGAATATCCTGTCTAACTGCCATATTTTTAACACGTTATTATTAACGAGTTTATAAACCAAGTCAAAATATAATTTATATTTTTTTAGATTTAAATAAATTTCAATTAAAATATTACTTAATGCTATCTTACCCCTTCTTTTTAGCTTAGGATATTGTAGTATTTCTTTAATATGAATTTCTGATTTTTGAGGATTGGCTGCTGCCATTTTAGATGTATCGGATATGAAATAATAATTTATTCTATTTCTTATTTTTATCATCCTTTTCAACAGAATAAAGAAATCATTAACTTTATTTTCACTGAGATAAACCCTTAAAAGTTTCCTTCCCACATAGCTGTTTTTAGGGTTTGCTTTTATAACTTTAACATATAACTTTTCCAACTCTTCATATAAACTATACTTAAAAAATATCCTTTCCAATACAGCATATTCATACCGGATTTTAAGTACTCCGCGGTACCAATATTTTTTCGCAATTTTTCTTTGATTTAATTTAACGAAAGTTATACCTGCAAAAAGATAAGTATTTCTTTCAGGATATTGTTTTAATAACTTTTTTAATTCATTTAATGCAAGCTTTTTTCTACCATTTTTTAAATGGAAATTTATTTTTTGCATATAAGAATAACGGGATTCAGCAAAAGTAATATTTACAACAAAAAACAATAATATTAGAAAAGTACTTTTTTTAAATAATAGCATAATGGTTATAACACCAATGAAAAGAATTTAATAAAAACAAAAATAAAAGTGCAGTTATTAAGCTGTAAGTATAAAACAAAAACCCCGCCTTATTTAAGGCAGGGTAATTAATAGATAATAACGCAAATTATCCCACGTTTTCTTCGATGTAATTTACTGCATCTTGAACAGTTTTAATTTTTTCTGCTTCTTCGTCAGGTATTTCGATACCGAATTCTTCTTCGAAAGCCATAACTAGTTCTACAGTGTCAAGCGAATCAGCTCCTAAGTCGTCGATAAATGATTTTTCCGAAGTAACGTCTCCCTCATCTACCCCAAGCTGGTCAACTATAATTTCTTTTACTTTATCGAAAGTTGAAGACATAAAATCCTCCTAGAGTTATTATACACCAAATGGCTTTTTGTTCAACCAAATTTACGTTGTTTTATGCTTTATGTCAAATAAAAAAAATTTACTTGGAAAAAAATTTTTTACTAAGGCGCACATTCTCAAAAAACCGCTTATTTAGCTCTTTTGGAAAACCTTTTTTAAGCGCGCTATAGAAAGAACCGCTGACTTTTTCAATTTGAGGCGCGATTTGTGATTTGCTTATTGCTTTTCCGACGCCGGCAAAAGGAACGAGCCTTAATCCCAATAAAAGAAGTGCACAAATTAATATTGCCTTTACTCCGCCGATAGCCGCTCCGGCAATAGAATCAAGCCAGCCTAAATGAATCATTTGAAGAAAGTTTTTTATACTTATTCCAACACGGCGTATTAAAATATTTATTATAATAAATGTCCCTGCAAAGCATACAATAACAGCGAGTTTCTCGTTATTCATGTATTTATTAATATATCCGCTAATATGAGGGTTAAGTTTAATTGAAAGGGCAAAAGACACTAATAAGGCAAGGATCCCAAATACTTCCCCGGTAAAACCTTTTTTATAACTTTTAAACACAAAAACCGCAAAAATAACGAGAATTATAATGTCAATATAATTCATGCTCAATTTTAGAATCCTTTCCATAGCGAACAAAATTTTAAGGATATCCGTATCCTTATAATACTATTTTCGGCGGAAAAGTTACTTAAGCATTAAAATTATTAAATCTATTTAACAAAGCTTTCTAACTTCATTTACAATTTCAGGTAAAACTTCACTGGTATTGCCCTGTAAAAATATATCAGTAATTTTACGGGTAAGGCCTGTTCTTTCTATATTTATTTCAACTATCACTGCGCCTGCATCTTTGGCTATTACTGGCAGCATTGAAGCGGGAACAACCTGGGCTGAAGTACCTGCAAGTATATATACACCGGATTTTGCTGCATAGTCCTGAGCATCGTGTAAAACATCCATTGGAAGCATTTCCCCAAACATAACCACACTGGGTTTTAATATATAGCCGCAATCGCAATACGGAATGCCGTTTTCTATTTTCATATCATCATCGCGGAAATATTCATTTAAACATTTAAGACAAACCAGTTTTTCATTGTTGCCGTGAAGATGCAATACGTTTCCAGAACCTGCACGAGTGTGTAAATCATCAATGTTTTGCGTTGCTATTGATTTTACTATACCCATGTTTTCAAGCTCAGCAAGAGCAATGTGTCCGGAATTTGGTTCTGCTCCCCCAAAATCGCTTTCCAGTGCGTGGAAAAATCCCCATAATTTTACAGGATTTTTTTTAAAATTTTTCACATGAGCATATTCATTAGGATCATAAATATCCCAGATACCACCCTTGCTCCGAAAATCGGGAATACCGCTGTCAACAGATATTCCTGCTCCGGTTAATACATTCGCGTTACCTTTATTATATAAAACTTCAGCTGTTTGTTTTATTTTTGAAATCAAATCCATGCAAATAACCTTAAAACCATTTGATAATAATTTACTTTAAACTTATTATATACGAAATCATTTTTTTAATTTTTTAGGAGTATTAATGAAACTTTGTGATTTTTCTTTTGTTGGGTGGATTGCAGCATCTTGTACATCCTTTGGGTTCCTGCCTCAAATTGCAAAAGGGCTAAAAACTAAAAAACTTGAAGACGTTTCATGGGGGATGCTCTGGGTTACTTTTACAGGGGTAACGTGTTGGTTGTTGTACGGTATAGTCAAAAGTGATATTATTTTAATAATCGCTAATGTTTTTACCGACTCAACTCTGGTAACTCTAATATTAATGAAAAAAATCTTCAAAAGGAAGAATAATGCATGACATCAAACTCGTTATCTTTGACTTGGGCAATGTTTTAATTAATCACGACGCGGAAATCTTTTTAAAAGATTTTATGCAAGTTTCAGGGAAAGACAGGCAAAGCGTTGTTGACATATTTAAAAACGCATATTCGGGAAAGTTTGATACGGGACAAAGTTCAGCACGGGATTTTTATAATAACATTATAAAGGGATTGGAAGTTAAGTTAAGTTTTCAGGATTTTAAAAATATATATTGCAATATTTTCAAGGAACACTCTGATTTTAAACCTTTTGTTTATCAAATAATGGAAAATTTCAACACTTCAATTTTATCCAACATTGACGAACTACATCATAATTATATAATCAACAATTGGCCATGGGTATTGGATATTAAAGACTGGTTTGTTTCATACAAAATGGGTATGGTTAAACCCGATATTAATATATACAACGAGGTATTAAACAAAATGGGATTTAAAGCCCAAGAAACAGTTTTTATCGATGACAGGGAAGACAATATTCAAGGCGCTAAGAAAGCCGGTTTAAATGCCGTACACTTTTCAGATACCGAAAACGCGGTCAACGAGCTAAACAAATTAGGGCTTTTATAAAACTAAATTTTAGCTCAAAATTATTTTTTTTACATTGTCCGGCAAATAGTTTTACGCATTTTTATTATCTTTGATTACATGATTTTAAACACACATGAAAGAGTACGGAGAAAAACATGAGTTATAATTCTAAATTCCGGTGTATTAACGGCTGTGAAGAACACGATTTACATGAAATAGTTTACCGCTGCAGCAAATGCGGCAGCCTGCTTGAAGTTGTTCACGACATGGATGAACTTAAAAAGAAAAGCGCTTCAGAATGGAAAGAAATTTTTTATAAACGTTCACGTACAACGGAAATACCTTATGGCTCAGGTGTTTGGGGTAAAAAGGAATGGGTATTGCCAAATATTGATAACGAAAACGTTGTTTCTCTATTTGAAGGCCATTCTAACCTCATGTGGGTTAAACGCCTCGGACAAGACATAGGCGTACCCGATTTATGGGTTAAACAATGCGGTATCACACATACCGGTTCATTCAAAGACCTTGGAATGACCGTACTCGTTTCCATGGTTAACCAGATGATAAATAAAGGCCAGAACGTAAAAGCCGTTGCTTGTGCCTCAACCGGAGACACATCAGCCGCGTTGTCCGCGTACTGCGCTTATGCTGGAATACCGTCCATAGTGTTCCTACCGCGGGGAAAAATATCCATAGCCCAGCTTGTTCAGCCAATATCAAACGGAGCTATTGTTTGCGCTCTTGATACTGATTTTGACGGGTGCATGGAAATCGTTCAGCAGGTTACAAAAGACGAAACAATTTACCTTGCAAACTCAATGAACTCTTTAAGAATAGAAGGGCAAAAAACAGTGGGCATTGAAATCTGTGAGCAGTTTAACTGGAATGTACCTGACCATATAATAATCCCTGGCGGGAATCTAGGCAACATATCAGCATTAGGAAACGGATTACTCATGGCAAAGGAACTCGGTTTAATTGACAAACTCCCTAACATTGTTTTAGCGCAGGCACAAAACGCTAACCCGTTGTACAAAGCGTATAAAGCCGGTTATGATAATTTTGAAGCGGTTCAGGCAAAGAAAACTCTTGCATCCGCAATTCAAATCGGCAACCCTGTATCAGTTAACAAAGCCATACGCACTCTTAAAAAATTCGGCGGCATGGTTGAGCAGGCAAGCGAAGACGAGCTTGCCAACGCTGCGGCAAGAGGAGATTTGGCAGGTATGTTTAACTGTCCTCATACCGGTGTAGCTTTAGCTGTCCTGTTTAAACTCGTTGATAATGGCACTATAAAATCAAAAGACCGCGTTGTTGTTATTTCAACCGCGCACGGGCTAAAGTTCGCGAACCAGAAAGTTGAGTACCATAAAAAAACGCTTGAAAACGTAACGAGTAAATACGCGAACGAACCTTTGGAATT
>CALGPD010000464.1 GCA_937960625.1 uncultured Spirochaetia bacterium
AGGCAAACAAGCTTATCCAATATCCAGTTTTCTAATCTCTTCTGTTGTTTTCAGTTTTATTACAATATTAATTACAATTGTTCTTTATAAAATTTCCAATAAGGAAAACAAAAATCAAACCCAAATAGTAATTCAAAAACTCGATGATTTGATAAAAGAAAAGGATAATATAGAAAATAAACTCGTTATCATTAACTTTGATGATTTCGGTATTGTTACACAAAAAGTAAATGAACTCACTGATAAAATTCTTCGCGAAAAAAATATCCTTGAAGAAAAAGTTAATGAAAGAACTTTTGAACTAAAAGATGCTTACGAAAAATTAAAAGATATTGATAAAGTTAAAAATATGTTCATCCAAAATATTTCTCATGAGTTTAGAACACCTTTAACGTTAATAATGGGGCCTATAAAAAATCTTAAAAATGAATACCATAAAGAACTTACATTGGAACAAAAAAATCTTATTAATATAGTCGAACATAATTCCATGAAATTATTGCAGCTTATTAATCAATTACTTGATTTAATCAAAATGGAATCAAAAGCACAGGAAAACTATTCAAGCAATGATCTAATAAAAGTTATCAAGTTTGTTAAAAAATCATTTCAAATCATGGCAAAAAATAAAAAAATTACTTTTACTCTTACCAAAGATATAAATGATCTAACGTTCAATTTTGATAGAGAAAAAATAGAAAAAGTGTTTTATAATTTACTTTCTAATGCGTTTAAATTTACACAGGAAAAGGGTAAAATCAACATCAACATTACTGTTAAAAATAAAAATGTGTATATCAAAGTTAGTGATACGGGCATCGGAATTGATAAGGATCAAATACCGGATATTTTCAACCGGTTTTATCAGGTTGATTCATCAGGGACAAGGTCACAACAAGGCACAGGAATTGGATTATCTATTGTCAAAGATTTCGTTGAAATACATAAAGGAAAAATTGAAGTTGAAAGTAAAAAAAATATAGGCACCACTTTTACCATATGCCTGCCAATAATTGATCAAATAGATGCTGAAAATTTAACACAAAAACCTAAAACCAAACAAAAAAAATCTGATAATTCTTTTTATATAGATTCTAGAGAAAGCGTTTCACTTGAAGTTATTGAGGAGCTTAATTCTATTATTATTCCGGATGAGGGCAAAAGCAAAATACTCGTTGTTGAGGACAACAATGACATGCGCAAATACATTCTTGACAATCTAAAAAAAACTTACGTAGTATATCAGGCTATTAACGGAAATCAGGGTTTTGAGACTGCTGTCAAAATTAAACCGGATTTAATTATTACTGATATAATGATGCCCGGGCTTTCCGGAGATGAACTTTGTTTAAAATTAAAAGCCAGCCAAAAATTAAAACATATTCCCGTAATAGTATTAACCGCTAATGCAGATGAGGAACAAAAACTCCTTGCTCTTGAAAACGGAGCCGGTGATTATTTAATTAAACCGTTTTCAAAAAAAGAATTATTACTTAGAATGAAAAACCTTCTTTCCAGCACCTTGCTTCAAAAACAACTTGTTGAAAAAAACAAAGAACTTAAACAAATATCAGAAATGAAAAGTAATTTCGTTGCTATGGTTAATCATGATTTAAAAAATATTCTAGGTTCTATTCTTGGGTCCTCTTCAATTTTATTAAAAAAACAGTTACCTGAAGACATTTTTCCTTATATACATATAATTAATAAAAACACTCAAACAATATTAAAATTTTCAAATGATTTTCTTCAAATGGCACTGCTAGAAAATAAAAAGATTACAATCAATAAAGTAAAACTTGATATTTCCGGTTTGCTTCAAGATGTAATTGAAACTTTTAGTTTAATTGCTAACGATAAAAAAATAAGCATAAGCAATAACTTAAACGGCGGATGCGAAGTTGATATCGATCCTGAAAAAATGTACACAGTGTTTGGCAATATTCTTTCTAATTCAATTAAATTTACTCCCGAAAACGGTAAAATTAACGTTAAATTTGTTTCTTCACCGGATTTCTGTACAATAATATTTAAAGATAACGGAATAGGCATTCCTATAGAAGAGCAGGACAACGTATTCCTTCCTTTTTCTAAAACGAACCGTGAAACTCAGGAAGGCAGCGGATTGGGATTAGCTATTTGTAAACAATTGATTGAACTTCATCAAGGGGAAATCCACCTTGAGAGCCAGGTAAACTTCGGTACAACCGTATATATATCTTTACCTATTTAAACAGCTAAGTAAGCAAAACAACAGAATTAACAAAAAATTAACATTATTGTTCCCATTTAAATATCAAAATATAATATACTTTATAACATGAAACATGATGAACGCCGTAATGATTTACGGACTAAAACTTTATGGACAGTATTTGACTTAAATCATGATGAACCAATGGTTATCGGGTATATAAAAGAGGTAAGTTTTAACGGATTTAGAATAGCCACGAATAAACATTACACCAAAGGACAGACTATCCTCTTAAAAATAAGGATACCCGAACAGTATAATATTATAACCATAGAAATTGAAGCCATAATCAGGCATGTTTCTAATTTAATTACCCCCAAGCCTTATGAAAATGAAATAGGCGTAGAAATTTTAACTCAATGTGAAATAAGAAAAAATAAACTTTTGAGTTTCTTCAACGAATACGAAAAGCAAATCGCACTAATTTTTAATTAAAAAAGTGAATTTCGATTTAAATTATAAAATTTATTTTTTTCTAAATATATGATTTTTAATAAATCAAAAAGATTGATTCATCACATTCGCTTCTCGTAGGGGACGTTAGCTTATGCCATTCCGGGGAAAAATACTTTTGGGCAAAATCTCCTGCGGGAGAAAGCTAAGCAATCTTCAGGGCATAGTCACAAGCGATCGAAAGCAAAGCAATCCCATCAGGTTTATTTGAAACGAAACTGCTTCTTCACTTGCGTTCCTCGCGGTGACATAAAACTTTGGGAAATTGCGGTAATTTTTTTTAATCAAATTTCACGTTAATACGTTTTCAGTATTTCCATAACACCGTAATAATTTTTTTCTTCGGCAAGCATGAACGCGGTTTTATTTTTAACGTCTTTTATACTCATGTCAGCACCGGCATCCAGCAAACTGATAACGCTTTTTTCGTTGCCCATTGAACTTGCAAACATTAAAGCTGTCCAACTGCTGTTGTCTATATCGTTAATATGAGCACCGTGATTAATGAGTAAGTTAACAATATTAACGTTTCCGTTTTTTGCGGCCAGCATTAAAGGTGTAACTCCCTGAGAATTCGCTGTGTTTATCTCTGCTCCGGTTTTAACTAAAATTGAAGTAACATCGAAATCGCCAAAATAAGATGACCACATGACAGCATACCAGTTTTCTCTATCATGCAGATTTACATTAGCGTGATTTTTTATTAGTAACTTGATAATATCAATATTTCCCTTGTATGAAGCCTCCCATAAAGGAAACCTTCCGTCAGCAGACTGATGGTTTACATGAGCGCCTGATTTTATAATCAATTTAACAGAGCTTAAGTTACCTGATAAACACGCTTCCATTAACGCTGTACGCCCTACTTCATCACCCGCGTTCGCGTCAGCGCCTTGTTTTAAAAAATATTCAATGTCAGAAACATTGCCCCGTTCTGCTGCGGCTATGAGCCCTGAATTAAGCTCATCCATAATACTCTCCAAATAATTAAAACAGTAAAATCAACATAAATATAACTAATAAAACCCATGGATATAAATTTAAAATAAAATTTAATTCGGGCATTGAAGTAATATTATCATAAATTATTAAGTTTTAAAACAATAATTTTATAAACCCGTGAATTAAAAGAAACCATTCAATAGAAATGAATAAGACCAATTTAAAGCCAACGAATATTCTTAAGCGAGCATTCCCGTTTTCATGTCAACAGCTTTCTTTAATCCATCCACGATGAATCCCTCTTCATCTGTGGGCAACGATTTTTTCTTCAATCCGTGGTCAATTTCTTTTTTCTTTCCCACAGATTCACAGGATTCACACGGGATAGAAAAAGCGGATTTAAATAAGGCATTGACGTTTTCAAGTCAACAAAGAATTCAACGCCGAGGACGCAGAGTTTGTCGGAGAGCTTTAAGTTAAAGTAAAATCAAACTATAAATTTTAATTTCTATATTTAATCT
>CALGPD010000465.1 GCA_937960625.1 uncultured Spirochaetia bacterium
GTATATTTCGGCTACGGCTGTTGATATAACACGCATGAAAGATGTTGAAAGAGAATTGGAGACAGCCAAAATAAAAGCTGAAGAATCCAATATGTATAAAAACGAGTTTATTTCTAATCTTTCACATGAAATACGGACACCTCTAACATCTATTCTAGGTTTTAATGAGCTTATGCTTAGTGATGAAAACTTAAATCAAGAACAGCGTTCTAACCTTGAATTAATTATGAAATCCGGAAAAAGAATGATGAACCTGCTTATGGAATTACTGGAAATATCTAAAATAGAAGCAGGGTTAATTACAATTTCTAAAAAAAATTTTTCACTTAGGGATTTGATTAAAGACATTGAAGCGTTTTTTTCGTTGGAATTAAAGAAGAAAAAACTCAAGTTTGAGGCAAGTTTAAATAATATTGACTATATTAATTCCGACCCCAAAAGGCTGAATCAGATTTTAGTTAATCTTATAGGTAATGCAATCAAGTTTACTGATAAAGGGGAAATTACACTTAATGTTAATCAGAAAAATAGAAAATATGTTTTTTCAATCAAGGATACGGGAATTGGAATAAAAAAAGAATTGTTTAGTAGAATATTTGACCATTTTACATTAGGAGAAATGGGATTTACTAAAACATATGACGGAGCGGGTTTAGGTTTAACAATTTGCAAAAAACTCATTGAATATCTAAACGGTGAAATATGGGTGGACAGTGAATTTTCAAAAGGTAGTACTTTTTATTTTACTATTTCGGTTGATGAGATTAATAATGATATAGATAACAAGGATAATAAAAATAATTTACATTACAAGACTAACAGCGGTAAGCGTAAGATTGCAATTGTTGATGACGAAAAAGAAATTTTATTACTTATAAATAAAGTCATAAAAAAGAATACTAATCATGAATTGAATTCTTTTGTTTCAGCAACGGATTTTTTAAATAAATATGATAAACATGAATTTTACGATTTAATTTTAATGGATATCCGCATGCCTAAAACAAACGGTATAGACTGTTTAAAACGGATTAAAAAAATCAATTCTTCCGTGCCGGTTATCGCGTTAACCGGATTTGCTATGCAGGGCGATGAAGAAATGTTTCTCAGCCAAGGATTCTCTGACTATATTTCAAAACCAATTTCTATAGACAGCTTTCTTCATACTATTAATTCTTATGTAAAATAACCAAAATTTTTAAAAAGTGCTTGATAATAATCGAATAATCGTTTATTATAGAAATATGCGTAAAAAAGACATTGAAAAAGAAAATGCTATTTACAATGCCGCAATTGAAATTATAAGCAGACTTGGATTTGAAAATGCTTCAATGTCCAAAATTGCTAAAAAAGCTAATGTTTCGCCTTCAACTATTTACGTTTATTTTGATAATAAAGAAGATATGTTAAATAAGGTATATCTTAAAGCCAAACAAAAATCAAGTGAGTTCGTTTTAAGCTTTATTACTGATAATTGCGGTGTTGAACAGGGAACTAGAGCATTCTTAAAAAATCTTTTTACCTATGCTTTAAACAATCCAGTAGAATATTTATTCACAGAGCATTTTTCTAATTCTCCTAATATTAATAAAGTAAGCCGTGAACAGGGTATGGAGTTTTATAAAAAGGCTATTGATTTAATCGAACGAGGAGTAAATCAGGGTATAATAAAAGATTTAAATTTAGACATTATTCTCGCTTTTTCTATTGCACCTATAAATAAACTGGTAAAAGCGCATCACATTGGAGATTTGGTATTAAATGAAAATATTATAGAAAAAACAATAGATATTATAATTGAAATATTTAAAAAATAAATGTCTGCATGTTTATGATCACCGGATGGCCGGCTATTTTTTTATTACAGGAGTTAATGATGTTATACAGGGAATTACCAAAAACTAAAGAAAGTTTATCGATTCTCGGCTTTGGATGTATGCGCCTTCCGGGCAAACAAATAAAACCGGATGAGGATAAATCCATAGAATTAATTAGAGACGCAATTAATAAAGGAATTAATTATTTTGATACCGCATGGCCGTATCACAACGGAAAAAGCGAAGTTATACTTGGAAAAGCGCTAAACAACGGATTTCGCGAAAAAGTTAAGATTGCGGATAAACTCCCTCCATGGCTTTGTCATGAAGAAAAAGATATGGATTTTTATTTAAATGAGCAATTGAAACGCCTCGGTGTTGACTACATCGATTATTATTTGCTCCACGCTTTAGACGGAGAAACGTGGGATAGATTAAAAGGAATCAATGTAATTGATTTTATGGAAAGAGCGAAAAAAACAGGTAAAATAAAAAACGCGGGATTTTCTTTTCACGGAGACAGAGAGGATTTTAAAAAAATAATTGACGCATATGACTGGGATTTTTGCCAGATACAGTTTAATATTCTAGATGATAAAAATCAGGCAGGCATTGAAGGCCTTGAATATGCTTATTCTAAAAACATAGGCGTTATTATTATGGAACCGTTACGCGGAGGAATTTTAGCAGGAAAGCTGCCAAAAGAAATAGAGAAACTTTACAACAACGCGAAAAATAAAAGAACTAATGTAGAATGGGCATTGCGCTGGATTTGGGATCATCCCGGTGTTATTACAGTTTTATCAGGAATGAATACTTTGGATCAGTTAGAAGAAAACGTAAAGATTGCTTCTGAGGCAAAAGCTAACTCTTTAACTCATGATGAGAAAGATTTAATCAATGAAGTCGCAGCCAAGTTTATGGAATTAATGAGAGTGCCTTGCACCGGATGTCAATATTGCATGCCTTGTCCAAAGAACGTAAATATTCCTTCGGCATTTTCTTTTTATAATCAAAAATACCTGTTTAAAAACGGATTTATGAGTAGAATATTATATTTCATGCAAAATACTGACCTCGGCAGTGGAAGAAAATCTTCGCTGGCAAGTCAATGTGTTAACTGCGGTTTATGTTTAAAACATTGCCCGCAAAAAATAGAAATACCTTCAGAATTAAAAAAGGTTAAAAAATCATTTGAAGGAATAACGACTAAACCTTTATTATTTTTAGTTAAGAAAATAATGGGCAGTAATAAAAAGAAAAAAACTTCTAATAAATAATAGGAGCAGTTTGTTTTGAAAAACATTTGTGTTTACGGTGTAGGTGGAGTAGGCGGCTATGTCGGTGGTTTGCTTACTCATGCTTTAATTAATAATTCTGATACAAATATTACTTTTATCGATAGAGGCGAACATCTTAAACAAATTAAAAGTAACGGATTGATATTAGATACTGAAGGGCAACAATTAATTTGTAAACCTCACAAGGCTTCACACAGCGTTGAGGGCTGCCCTGTTTTTGATATTGTTATTATTGCGGTTAAATCATATGACCTTGATTCAGTGTGTAATTCACTTAAATCAGTATGCAGTGAAAATACGGTTATTCTGCCATTACTAAATGGAATTGATATCCATAGCCGGATTAGAAAAATTTTGCTTAAACCTGTAATCATACCTGCGTGTATTTATGTAGGCACTTATATCGAGAAGCCGGGCACGGTTAAGCAAAAAGGCGGAGACGGAAAGATTATTTTAGGCCCTGATAATAACAGGTCTGATTTTAATTATGATCGAATTAAAGAATTTTTTGATAAAAACAACGTGAATTATGAATGGCATGATGACCCTCATGTTAAAATATGGGAAAAGTTTATTTTTATTGCATCTTTCGGCCTTGTAGGAAGTTATTCAAATAAACCGGTTAATGAAATAATAGCAAACGTGAAATTAAAGAATTTCGTTTTAAATATAATGAGTGAAATTTTTAATATAGGATGTATCAAGGGTATAGAATTGCCTGAAGATATTATCGAAAAAACTTTTCAAAAAGCTATGAGTTTTCCTCCTGATACTAAAACGTCATATCAAAGAGATTATCACAATGCCGCTAAAAATGAAGGTGATATATTCGGCGGCGCCATTCTTCGTTTAGGAAAGGAACACGGTGTATATACACCGGTAACGGGATATATGTACAGACATCTCCATGATAGTTGAATAACTATCAACATTGATTTACCTTAAAATTTTTATATTAAACCCTGTTTTCATATAATAGTATTTACCCCGGTATTTAAACCTAATGCCTGCATGAATTCCCTTTTGATAATAATAGTTGATTACTACTC
>CALGPD010000466.1 GCA_937960625.1 uncultured Spirochaetia bacterium
CTTAAATTTTCGGCAGATGATAATTAAAAACTATTTAAATTAATATTATTGTGATGGTGCAATAAAAGAAAAGGATTTTCTTAACACATTGTTATCTTCTCTGGTATTGATATTAATTTTATAAATACCAGATGTTGTCTTATATAATAAAACGTTGTTATTTAGAAATTTACAGTAAGTAATCAGGTTATAAGATTTCCGTATTACTCTTTTGTAATCTCCTTTAGAATTCATCACATATATCCGGCATGTTTTTTTATACTGGGAAATATATGCAATTTTTTTTCCATCCGGAGAATAACCAGGGCTTGATTTATTTGCTCCTGAAAATGTAAGCCTTTTCCGTGATTTTCCGTTAATACGCATAGTAAAAATTTGTGTATTTTCCCTTTTTGAAATATAGATTATTCTTCTGGAATCCGGAGAAAAGTTTGCGTAGTAATTATCATTTTTTCCGTAAGTTAATTTCTTATATTCAGCTGTTTCAATATTATAAATATAAAGATGATAGTTCTCATTTTGATATACAGGAAAAGCTATTAACCGGTTATTATTTGAAAAAACAGGTACACATTTTTGTATAACTTTTAAGGGGATAATATCCTGAACTTTATACTTAAAAACAGTTTTAACAGTATTTTCTTCAAGATTAATTATATTCAAACCGAATTCATTGTTTTTTATCCGCACAAAACTTGCATATTTCCCTGATGAAGAAATTGATGGCTTTGAAAGCCATTTACCTCTTATTTTTAAGCAATTATCCGTTTTTAAATCGATTAACGAGATAGTTCTTATATCTGATTTTGTACTTAGAAAAACAGCTTTTTTTGTCTTTGAACTCCACATTCCCGCATTAATAAATTCATCTGATTCATAATTCTTTATGGATTTCAAATTATTATCAGTTAATAAAATCTTATTTTTATCTTGAAGTACAACGAGAAATCTTACGTTATCAATTTTATCAGAATTATTAACTGCGTTATTATTCGTTTTAATTACCTGATTGGTGTTTTTAATAGTATTATTCTTCTTTGTGTCTGGTTTGCATGAATACAAAATTAATATAAAGAAAACCATTGAAAGTATTGTTTTATTCATTTTTTTGCCTCTAAAATATTAATAAAATAATATAAAACTTTTTTCGATTGTTCAACAAATACCATGAAAATATATTTAACCGGTATTTTATTGTTTTTTTGCCGATATTTAATGTAAATATTTCAAATATAAATTTTAATTGTCTATATTATTGATTATTTTTTACTATTGAAATAGAATAAATTATATGAGAAAACAAGTGGTAAACCTTAGCAAATATGAAAAACTTTTAAAAGTATTCCCTCAAGGAACTAAAATCTTTAATGAGGGGGATACCGGTAAAATAATGTATATTATTGCGCGCGGTGAAGTTGAAATATGGAAAAGCACTAAGCAGGGACGAAAAGTATTAATGGAACTTGGCCCGGGAAGTATTTTCGGAGAAATGTCATTAATCGATGATTTCCCAAGGTCAGCAAGCGCGGAGGCAAAAAAGCAATGTTCTTTATTAATGATAGATGAAAAAAATTTTGATGATATGGTAATGAACAATCCTACATTCGGATTAAAACTTATCAGAATATTAGCGCAGCGTCTAAGAAATGCTAATGAACAAATTTATGATTTGATTACAAAAGACCGAAAAAATCAACTTCTATCTGAAATGGCTGTTTTTGCTAAAGAATACGGCCAAAAAACATTTAGAGGATATTCTGTAAACGTTAACGCGTTTGCGGAACACGTTAATCAGACTTTAGGGTATTCCACAAAAGACGTGCAATATATTGTGAAGTCATCTGTTAAAAATAGAGATTTAGAACAATCAATGGCTTCCGGCCATCAGATTATTATTCCCGAAGCAACGTTAAGGAGATTTATTAAACGATGAGGTTACGGTTATTATTTCTTTTTATTTTTATTTTCAATATATCTTTATATTCAATCCCAAACCATCATGTGCCTAAACCCAAACCGGTTAAGTATAAAGATACTTTAACAAGAGTTCCTGAAGAGGTTCATTATATTGATGAATTAAAGTTTTTGGTTGCATTGCTAAGAGGAAAAGAAATTAACAAGATTTCTTTAAAAACCATAAAAAATGTTTCCGCCAGACAAAAGATACCCACATTATGGCCGGTGCAAGGTGGCGGTATTGTTACCTCTCCATTCGGCCCAAGATACTCGCCTTTTTCAGGCAGACAGGAATTGCATACAGGTACTGATATTGCTTTTGGACCCGGTGTGCCTATCATTGCTACCGCAGACGGAATAGTTACAAATGCAGAAACAAATAAAGGTTACGGTATACTCGTTGTACTTAACCACGCATATGGATTTTCAACATTCTACGGTCATTTAATGAGAAGCTGCGTACAAAAAGGCGATATTGTCAGAAAAGGCCAAATAATTGGATATATGGGCAGCACAGGAAGGTCATCCGGTGTCCATTTACACTATGAGGTTAGAATAAATGACCAGGTAGTGGATGCGCGTTGGTTCATGTTTATCCGTTCTTTCTAATCCGGAAAACAATATGTCAAAAAAGGAATTCTTTTTAATAAAATTTTTAAAATTCAGCCTCTATTTTATTTCCAGAATGCTTGCATATCTATTCTTTATTTTATACAACAGGTTTACATACAAAGGAAAAAAAAACGTTCCCTCCGGAAACGAAAACGGTACAATTATATGCTCAAATCATTGCTCGTACATTGACCCGTTTATCGTTGGCATAGCTTTTCATAAAAAAGTAAGGTTTCTGGCAAAAAAAAGTTTATTCTCCGGCTTAATGGGCTGGTGGGTTAAAAATGTCGGCGCAATACCTATTGACAGAGAAGATACTTCTCCTTCAACTTTGAAAATAATATTTAACTGCCTGAAACAGGGACACACACTCGTTATTTTTCCCGAAGGCACACGCAGCAGGGATGGAAAAATTAAACCTTTTAAAAAAGGCATCGGCATGATTGTAAAAAAATCTAAAGCCGCGGTAATTCCCGCATATTTAAAAGGTGTAAATAAAATAAAACCTAAAGGGAAAAAATTCCCAAGGCCGGTTAAATTAACTGCTTACTACGGAAAACCCGTTGACTTTTCGGATATAATTGATCAAAAAGGCCAGGAAATCTATCAGGAAATTGCTGACAGGATATACAACGAAATAATAAATTTACAAAAAAAATCAGAAAAATAATATTTTAATATTTTAAAATTTATATTAATTTCAATGGTATACAATTAATTAATCATAAGGATGTGAAATGGAAATTCAAACACAGGAATTCAAATTACCTAAAAAAGCTTATTTTAGGGTTCTTATTGCCAGTAAACTAAAATATATAATAATCGGAATTCTACTCGTTGCCAGCGTTATACTATTTGTTAACCGGAAAAAATTATCTCCTGAAATAATTAAAAATATGTTTCTAATTATTGGTGTAGCCCTGCTGTCATATTTGTTTATTATTTATTTTCTGCGCATTCACACTAATAAAATCTTTAATGTGGATTATATTTATACTATCTCAGAAGCAAAACTGATAATTCAATATGATGAAAAAGTAGTTTCAGAATATGAGTTGGAAAATTTCTCGTTTGTTAAAAAATCCAAAGGAAATTATTTTTTATATCTAAGTAAAAAACAAATCCTTATTCTTCCAGAGAATTCTTTTAAGGATTCTGATGATAAAAGCAGCTTTGAAGAAATCTTAAAACAAAAAAAACTTATTTAAATTTGGGCATATATTATTTCATAGCATTATTAATAGCTTCACATAATTTTTCAGGCTCAGGGCTTCCTATTCTATAAACTCTTCCATTTTTCATTTCTATCTCTATTCCGCGTGATCCGGAGACGTTATATATCCATCCTTTGGGAGTAGTATGTATTCCCCAACTATAATACCAGGGATTTTTAACAATCTTGCATGAAATAATCTCATTAACGATAAAACTTTTCTTAATAATGCCAATTCCAAAACTTATGCGGATTCTTTCTTTATTTACATGTATACTTAATTTAAAGAATAGCAAAATTATTATTATGAAAAATATTAAAACAGAGGCTAAAATATAAATGGATTTTTTCTGAATGGTGAAATTAATTATAATTATCGCAATAAGGGGAACGAATAAAATCCCCACGAGTGTTGTTCCGAATTGTGATTTTCTATACATACATCTCCTCTTTAAAAAATTTATCTTATTATAAACAATAATTTTATTACGTTCAATATTTTTTATTTTTAAATAAATTATATCCAGATAAGATTACTTATTTAACTGTAATAGGAG
>CALGPD010000467.1 GCA_937960625.1 uncultured Spirochaetia bacterium
TATTGATATAGTACACAATAAAATTGAAAATATTTTAAAAAGTTCTTGCAAATAAATTCTAATTGATATAAAATTGTACTATAACTTATAGTAATTTTGGCTTCCTAATTCTTGAGTACAAAATTACTTAAAACAGAGACTCCTTATAAGGCGATTTATGCCCATTGAGGCAAAGGACACTAAAGCCGGAAAACAGAGGTTATTCCGGCTTTAATTTATTAAACAAATTTCTTATTACTCCGCATAAACCCGTTTGGTTATTTTTTGTTTTTTTACAGAAATAATATAGTTCCGCATTTTTCTTAACATAAACAAAGCTTTTCCCAGGCGTTTTGCTATTCCAATGCGCCCTGTTTCTATGCACATATACCAGCGTTTTTTTCTTGAAAAATAAACAGACATACTCCCATCATTCGGCACTCTTTTGTTATCCTGCAAGATTACATTTATACCCTGACTTTTAAAATAATTAAAATCTTTTTTGCGTATAACGTAAACAAAATCCGCGTGCCAGCTTCTCCATTTTTTATACCATCTGCTTGCTATCCGGTATCGGTTTCTCCCCCTAAATATATCTCTAACCCAAAACAGCCCCTGATTATCATGAACTCCCACAATAGGGTCAGGAGAAACCATTGCAAGGTATTTATAAAAAAAGGAAATTTTCCAAACTGCATTTTTTATATGATTTGCGTATTTTCTCCAATACCAGATATTATTAGCCCAAAATTTCCTTATATATCCTACTTTTAGGAATTCATTTTTAATTGTGCGCCGGTCAGTGTAAATTCTGTTTGCATCCAGTGCAAAAGGAAAACGTTTCACTTTATATATTAAATAACGGATTCTTGCGGTAAAATGTTTTCCGTCGCTGATAAAAAGAAATGCCCTGCCGCCGTATTTATTTATATGCTTTTTTAAAGCTATGTAAGCTGTTAATTCGTTGGGATGAACGAAAAAATACGTTATATCAGAACCGGGTTTAATCAACTGTTCTACAAAAACAACGCTTCTACCCATTTTAAAAGGGATGAGGTTTTTAACCGGGATTTTCAGCTTTTTTGAAACATACAGCAGCCTGCGTTTTATCCATAGCAATTTTATTCTATAAGTTACTCTTTTTCCTATTTTATATGAAATGTATTTAGTCCGGTAATTTTTTGTCTTATAAATAAATTTTTTGATTTTTATACCAGGTTTTTGTTTCTTCTTGCTAATCTGAATTTTCTTTTTGACAGGTTTGGTCTTTTTATTTTCCGTTGTTTTCGTTAATTTTTGTTTTTTTTCAGGTTTAAGTTTTTTCCCAACCATGACTTTTTTAGTTTTAGGTTGTTTTTTTACTTTATTTACAGGTTTTTTTTTATAAACAATTTTTTTCTTAACGCCACGCTGTTTTTGCTTTTTTGTTTCCGGCTTGAGATTGGTTTTAACAAATTTTTTCTTTTTTACAATAATATTAGAACGTATTTTTTTCTTTTGGCTTATCCGTGATTTTTTACTTTCCGGCTTTTGTTTTTTACGGGAAATATTATTCTTCTGGCCTGAGCATGATAGTATAAATATTAAACATAAAACAACGGATATTTTTTTCATCTTTTACCTTTATTAACAATTTTAACCTTTAACTATTATCGCAAAAAAAGGTAAAAACTTTATATTTTAATAGTGTATGTTTTAATATTCAAGGCCTATGATTGTGATGTCATCGTTTATGCCCGGCTCACCAATCCAGTCATAAATCTTTGTTACTATGGCTTGAATAATTTCGTTAATGTTTTTATCTGAATTATTTTTAAATACTTCGATTACCCGTTCTTCTCCCAATTCCTCAAGATCATCGTTAAATTCCTCATACATACCGTCAGAAAAAACGAATATTTTATCACCTTTTTCAATTTTTCTGCTGTATAATTTGAAACTTGCCGTTGGAATTGCACCGAGCAAGAAACCTGAACCTTCAAGAATTTCAAATTTTTTACCGGTAATTAAATACGGCGGCGGATGCCCTGCAATTGAATAAAGTATTTTTCCTTTGTTAAAATCAAAATCTATTATAATTGAAGTGAAGTATACATTTAAATTATAATATTCTTCAACGTATTTTTTGTTTAACATTCTCATTATTTCATTTGGAGCAATTGCTCTGGTTTTTATTTTGTCATATGTGCCTTTTATTAACATGGTTATAAGCGCTGCCTGCACACCATGCCCTGTTGCGTCCGCTATAAAAATCCTGAAATAATTTTTTTTCGTTTCAAAAACATCATAGATGTCTCCTCCAACCTGAATCATGGGTTTGAAGTAAACATCAATATTCAATCCGGGAAATTCATCAAAATTTTTGGGAACAATATTTAACTGGATTTTTTCAGCCATCATTAAGTCTTCTGTTATAATATTTGTCTTATTATTAAGTTCTTCCAACGTGTTTTTTAAGTTTTGTTCTGAATTCCGCCTGTATAAAAATGAACCTATCATATTCGATGCTGTGTTCAATAGTTGAATATCTTCCTCATTCCATTTTTTGTTGCCTTGTAAATCGTAAAACCCGATAAAACCATACCATTTTCCGCCTGTAAAAATCGGCAGAAATAAAAATGATTTAATACCCTGATCAAAGAATTTTTTATAAGTTTTTTTATCAAGAGTATTTTCGTTTCCAATAATTCTCTTTCCGGTTTCCATTTCTTTTTGCCAATCAGGACACATTGAATACTGCATATCCTTTAAAAATTCGTTATCTTTTAATGAAGAGACATTTTCCGCGCTGATTTCATGAGTGAATTTGGCCCTAAGTTCATCACCGTCTGAATAGTTAATATAAATAAAGGCTGTATCTGTATCAGAAGCATTTAATAAATAATTCAACGATAAATTTATCGCGTCTTCCTGCTCAATAATTGCAAGCAAAGATCTGGAACACATTGCAAGAGCTTCTTCATAACGTAAACGTTCAAGTATACGCTTTTCATTTCTTCTCCGCTCTGTCACATCTTTGATGATAACAACAACGGCTTTACTCTCGCCGTATTTTATAGGATTACCGGAGACCATTGCTTCCTTAATTTCTCCGCTTTTGGTTTTGAATATCAATTCCTTATCAATCTGTATTTTTTCGTTATTTTCAACTTTTTTTTCGTTTGCCTTTTTTATATTGAAATATTGATTTTTATCTTCAAATAATTCATAAATACGTTTATTGCAGAATTCATCATCAGAATACTCAAAATATTCCCTCATCGCGTTATTTACAAAAAGTATTTTATCATCCCCGGGGTTAAAAATAAAAATAGGATTTGAGGCTCCTTCAACAAGATTTCTAAATTTTTCTTCAGATTGAATTAAAGCGCTTTCGGTTATTTTTCTTTCCATATAAGCGCCGATTATTTCACTCGCAGTTAAAAGCATGCGTACTTCTTTGCCGTCCCAGAGTTTATCCTTTTTTTTATTTTCAAATGAAATAAATCCATGCCAGTTTCCCGCAACCCAAACCGGGAGAATTAAAACGGATAAAACTTTTTTGCTTTCAAAGAAATTTTTGATGTTGTGGTCAAGTTTTTTTACGCTGTTATGAATTATCATTCCGTTTGACAGGGTTTCATCAATATGCAGAAATTTTTCATCATAGGAATATATATTATTTTCTGGAACCCTACAATGATAACTGTCATCAAAACAACCGCAGTAGGTTAATTCGGCAACGAGTTTTCCGTTGCTGTCCTTTTTATTTTCATAAATACAGATTTGTTCGGACATGGAAATATCAAACAAAAAATTCACAGCCATGTCAATTGCTTCGCTGTAATCCTGAGACGAAAGCAAAGCCTGCGTAAACATTTGAAGAGCTTCTTCGTGATTTAATCTTTTAGTAAGCTCATGGGTTCTTTTGTCTATAAGTTTGTCAATGTCTTCAATTTTTCTGCCAAGCATTGACCTTTCTTGTTCAAGCCGTTCTTCTTTTTTTGCAATGCGTTTTTTATAATAAAATCCAAAAATTACCGCGATTAACACCAGAATTAAAGCTATGAAAGGAGTGATAAATTTCCAGATATTACGTTCTTTGGCATATCCGGTTAAGAAATATTTCCTGTAAGTTTTGTAATAAAACGAATCTTTGTCTTTTTTTAACTTTTCGATGTGTTTATCTATTGTGTTTAAAAAGTATTTGTTTCTGCCTTGTTTTGCCGCGTAAACGAGATTTATCGGGCTGAATATTACCGGTGTACGTTTTAAACCGTATTTTTCTTCGTTTCCCGGAGCGTTTAAAATGCTCACAGCGCCGGCAAAAATTTTACCTTCGGATACTGCTTTAAAGATTTCTTTAAAATTATTGTAGTTTTTATATTTAAGTTTTATTCTAAAACTTTTAGCAAGGAGTTTAAAGTTTTTTGCGAATATATCTCCCTGCACTATGCCCACAGTTTTATTTTTTAAATCAAGAAGGCCGGTGCTTTTCGTCGCGCGTTTAACAAATAACTGGCCGTAATACGTAAGTAAAACGGTTTTGTTAAAATCCAAAAACTCGTCCCGCTGTTCGGAATAGGCAATGCCAACGAGTATATCGATTTTTTCGTCTTTTAATAATTTCATGCACTGTGAAAAGCTTTTTTTCACATAAGTAAATTTCCAGTTTTCTTTATCCGCGATACGCTGGATAATGTCCACGGCAAACCCGGACGCTTTATGGTTTTTCGCAAAAATAATTGGCGGGTTATGGTAAATACCGATTTTATACGTTTTTTTATTATCAGCGAACAAATTTAAACTAAATATAAATAATAATATAAAAGAAACTATACTCTTCATGTTAAGAATATTTTACAGATTATTGTAAAATAGTCAATCATTTTATTGTTCCTGTTTGTTTTATTGCAAAAATGTTATTTAGGAAATCCCCCGGCTTGTTTATTTATAACGAGACTGCTTCGTCACTTGCGTTCCTCGCAGAGACGTAGGCTTGTGATATAAGCGGAATAAGCCCAAGGGTTTAGGTCAGTGCGAGTGACAACGAAAGAAGCACCCATTCATAGTCATTGCGAGCGACAGCGAAGCAATCCCACATGGTGTTGCTTTTGGAACGAGACTGCTTCGTCGCGAGTGCTCCCCTCAGTGACGTTGGCTGTAGCCATTAGTGAAGTAATACCCGGCCAAGCAATTCCGTTAGGTATATCGCCTCAAAATCAATATCATCTCTTGGCTGTCTTTACAACTTTTTATATCTTTCAGAAAAAAATGCTTGAAAAATTCAGGGGGGGGTAATGTACAAATGAATAAATATTTGATTAAAGAGGTTTTTAATTTATGAAAAAAACAATAATTCTAATGTTTCTAACTTTGACATTTGTGATTTCTTTTGTTTCAACCGGGACAACATCAGGTCGAATCTATAAGCTACGTGATAGAGGTCCGGGTGGCGGCTGGATATTTTACGATAAAGGAAATTATTCAAACGGTTGGCGTTATCTGGAAGCCGCACCTTGGGATGCTAATAGAGGAAACAGGATTATTTGGAGTAAAAGTGAAGGTAGAGTAGGCACTAGTACAGGAATAGGCACAGGTAAGAAAAATACATCGTTGATAGTTGCAAAATACCCTAACG
>CALGPD010000468.1 GCA_937960625.1 uncultured Spirochaetia bacterium
GTATATCCTAATATATATACGATAGCTAAAGTAAATATCAAACAAAACGGGATACCCATTGCTGCTATAAACCCTGTTCTTAAACCTAATCCGATTGCTAATACAATGAATATCGCAACGACACCCTGCCACATAGAGTTAAAAAGTTCTTTAACCATGGATTTAATTTCTACGCTATGATCTCCGGTAATCGCGTATTTTATTTTATACGGTTTAAAGTATGTTTTTTCAAGATTTTTGAGTTTAATTTTGATATTATTAATTAAATTTAGCAAATTAATTTTACTTTGCTTTCTAATTTCCAAAGATACACATTTTTTACCGTTAAAGCGGCTCAAATTTTCAATTTCCTTGATTGACATTTTAACAGAAGCAATGTGTTTCAATTTTATCGGAATTTTCGGTAAATCTGAACCCCCAGGATTTTCAACTCTTGCTATTATTGATTCTTGTAATTGTTTAATACTGTTAAATCGCCCTATAATCCTCATTGGATAAGATTTTGAATTAAAATATATGTTCCCGCCGGGATAGTTACTATTAGTGTTTTTTAAAAATTCAACTATCTGTAAAACAGATATACCCGTTGCTTTTAACTTTTCCGGATAAATTTCTACGTTAACCTGTTTTTCAAATCCTCCAAATACTTCGATTCCGGCTACACCTCTTATTTGCTGAAGTATGGTTTTTATTTCTTTTCCAATTTCTTTTAATCTTACAAAATTTTGGTTATCACCATAAAACGCTATTGTCAGTACAGGGGTTTTGGACACATCTACGTTGCTTACAACCGGCCTCTCAATACCGGTTGGCATATCGGGAACTGCCTCATCAATTTTACTTTTAATATCTATTTTCGCATTATCAATATTTGTTCCGCTTTTAAAATAAATCACAATTGTAGCCATTCCGTTTACAGCGAACGAATTAATCTTTTTAATGTTTTTAACTGTTTGAATTTTTTCTTCGGCTTTTTTTATAACTTCATTTTCAAGCTCTACAGGGGATGCGCCAATGTATGGTATATTTACGATTATAATAGGAACTTTTACTTCTGGGTCTTTTTCAACAAAAATATTTGCCCCTGCCATTAAACCGACAATAATAATAAACATTAATAAAAGGATTACTGCTAAGGGGCGTTCAATTAATTTTCCGGTAATTTTCACTTTTGACTCCTTTTTTAATTTTAGAAAGCATGGTTTTTATATTATTTACCCGATAAACACTAACTTTAAAATTGGGTTGAACAAAATATTGACCTTTAGTAATAATTAAATCAGAGCTGTTCACTCCTTTTAAGATTTCAATTTTATCATTTAGTATCCTTCCTATCTGAACCCGCTGTATAACAGCCTTACCCTTATTGACTTTATATAAGTAATGTCCTGATTGACTGAAAATAACACTTTGGCAAGGAACCAAAAAAGCTTTTCGTCTTTTACCGGTAAATATTTTTGCTTTAGCCAACATACCAATAAAAATTTCTGCTTTAGGGGAATTCATAACAACTTTAACTTTTATAGTGCCTTTATTCTTGTTTAATGAAGGAGATAATGAAATGATTTTGCCTTTTAATTTCATTCCGGTTGCGACTATTATTATATTAACATCCTGGCCGGGCTTGATATTATCCGCATCTGTGTCTGTAACCATTGTTTCATAAATTTTATTCCTATTATTCACAACAGTTGCCAATACACTTTGATTTGCAATTATTTGATTGCCTGTTTCAAGGTAGATATTTGAAACAATTCCGGAAATCGGGCTATTTACAACTAAACCTAGAGAATAAACTCCTGTCAGCGAACGGTCAATAAGAAAAAGAGGGGTACCTTTATTAACATAGCTTCCTTGATTAACAAAAATTCTTTTTAATATGCCGTTGTAAAATGAATAAACTTTTGCGTTGTTTATCCCCTTTATTTCTCCGGTAGTAAAAATGAAATCACGTATATATTTTGACTTCACTTTATAAACTTCAACCGGAGTAAATAGGTTTTTTCTTTCATACTTTTTATCAGAACAGCTGAAATTTACTAACATTGCTAGAATTGCCGTGCAAATGATAAATATGTTTTTTAAACTAAATCGTGAATTTTCCATTACCAAATTATAGTTTAAAAGCAAGAGGCAGGTAAACATAACCAAAGTTACTTTCAAGCAGATTTAAACACTAACTTTGGTTAGTTTTGTTGTTATTTATATTCTGTAATCTTTTTTACAAGCTGAACCCGGCTTTCTACACCAATTTTTCTATAGATTTTATGGATATATCCCTTAACAGTGCCGGAAGTTAATGCAAGAAGGCCGGCAATTTCCTTATTCTTATATCCATGGAGAATTAAGTTAATAACCTGCTCTTCCCTTTTAGTTATATCATATTTTTCAACAAGGCCTAAAGGGATGTTCGTAAAAGATACTTTAATATGCGTTTTTCTATAATGAGATATAGAAAATTTAATTATAATCGCGTTTTGTATTAAAAAGAAAAAAGGCAACATTACAAATTCATATTCCGTATAAACCAGATTAAATGTAATTTTTATTATATCATTAATTGCTATAGTAAGAATTACTATTCCGTAAATAACGTAATAATATAAAACATACTTTTTTACATTCGGATTTTTTAACTTTTTATAAAATTTCTTGGGATTTAATACTAAAAATAAATATAAAAATAAAATAGTAAATGAAATAGAAGCATCGAGAAATTTGTAGAGTTTTAATTCGATCAATTTTATACTAAAAATTGAGATAAAAATAATTCCTAATATTACAGGATATATCGAAATTAAAAATACTGTTATTTTTACCTTTAAATTGTAATTTATATTAAATATTACCTTTATAAGCAAAAATACGGAATAAATCACAAAAAAGAAAACCATTTGCCCTATAATTAGTGTGAAAATAGAAAGAAAATCACTTAATTTAATACTGTGAATTTCCAGATAAACGATTATTCCCAAAAGTAAAAGGAAAACCGAAAAAGAAAAAATAAAAACAATGAAATATTTTAACGCTTTGCTTTTTTCTATAATGTATAAAAAAATCAAAGATACCAAAGTGCCCACAATGGAAAACAAAGCCAAAATGTAAGTTAATATGAGTAGGTGTTGCAAGATTATACCATAACTATATTTTTACTTAAGTCTAACTTTGTCAGGACATAAAGTCAATTACTTTATAATCAAAACATAAAATGCAATTTCGGTACTTTTTTTGCTCATCATTAAAAACCAAAGCCAATACTAACGAGATATTCCTGCATAGAGTTTTCACCCGGAGAATAAGACTGTCCGCTATAGGTAAAATTATCGAGTTTAAAAAGCGCTGATTTTATTTCAATGCCTATAAAAAACTTTATTTTTCCGGCAGATACATATCCCGCTGTTAAAGTTAAAAAATGCTCAAATTCCTTATGCTCAAAAGTTAAATCTCCCTGTTTATCCCATATCATTGCTTCATAGCCTACTCCAAAATAAAACCATTTATGCTTAACAGTAAACGATATATTACCGCCATAATATGTTATCTTTTTTTCATTGCTGAAAAACCCGTTCTCAAACAGCTTATAACCGCGTTTGCTGTAGAAAAAATCTCCCATTATGCCCAGAGTTGTATAATTCCCTGTATTAAATAACAACATGTATCTTAATCCAAGGTGTGTAACTTTTACATCTTCCTTATCCTGAATATCAACACCGGTGGTAAACGTGCCGTAAGCAAACTTAAATCCTAAAAAATAAAAATTTGCTCTAATATCTTTTGTGACTTTTTTTACGTTGCTTTTATTGATAATTGTTTCAGCTTTCAACAGGGGTGTTATGCCTGTTAAAGCCATTAATATAATTAAAATCGATTTATATACATTTATATATTTCATTTTACTTACCTCTATTATTCAAACACGTCTTCTAAGTTGATACCACTTTTCTTAACAGTAAACAGCCTCAGGCAATGAGTTGCAAGGTAAACAATAAATGTTATTACTAATCCGAATATC
>CALGPD010000469.1 GCA_937960625.1 uncultured Spirochaetia bacterium
ATATAATAAAGTAATCAAACTTTTTTCAGTTTAACTCGTTGTTATATTAAAATATAATAAGTGTAGAAAATGAGAAACGAATAAAAAATTACTCATACCGACTGCTTATTAAAAGATATACCTGAGCATAAATTATTATATGGCTGCCCTGTAACATCTTCTCAATAAACCCACTCTAAAGCGTTTTTCTTTCTCCCAGTCAACATTTACTATTGCTGATATTTATAGTAAATTAATAATAGCGCAAACATAGGATATAGTTTCAAATGAAGAAAAAAATACCTAAAAGAATCAAAAACGCGATTAAGGAAATTAAAGAGAAAATTAAACAGCTTTACAGGGAAAATTTAGATAATATAATTTTATACGGTTCTTTTGCCCGTGGTGATTATTCCGAATATTCTGATATTGATTTATTGATAACGCTCAAACAAATGAATACTATTTCAGAGGAACGGAAAAAATACATAAATGATATTAGTGAAATCAGTTTAAAATACGATACTCTGGTTTCAATTTTGCCCGTTGAAGCTCAACAATATGAGAAAAATATAAAACCAATATTTGTAAACATTCACAAAGAAGGTGTTCCTGTATGAAAGGCCTTGATTTTAAAGAACTTTTGAAAAAATCAAGACAAAGTCTCAAAGCAGCGGAAAATCTTTTTAACGATAATTTTATGATTTTTCAGCAAGCAAAAGTTATTATTCAATGTTTTACGCTGTAGAAGCTTTACTCGCCAGTAAAGGTTTAACTTTTTCTAAACACAGTGCGGTTATATCGAGTTTTGGTAAAGAGTTTGTCAAAACCGGTATTTTTCCTGCGGAATATCATAAATATTTTATTGAGGCGTTTGATGTAAGACAAATAGGCGATTATGGAACATTTGAAGCCGTGGATATTGAAACGGCAAAACGCATTCTGGATAATGCAAACTTATTAATAAATGAAATTGAAGAATATTTAACATAGATTGATATTAGAAATCTTTTATTAATGAAAAAAATAGTAATTTAACTTAAATAAAAACGATTTATTTTCCTTTTATTATGAACCGGAAATGGTTAGATTTTTCTTTCTCACTTTTTTCAACACAGCAAAAAATTTATTTAAATTTAACTTTCAAATTTTTAAATGCGTAATTAAATTCTATTTACAGAATTAATAAAAAAAGAATCCTTGATTTAACCTTTATTAAAATATAAGATGTTGATCTGGCCTTAAAAAAACTCATTATTGATGTAATGTTACAGGAGAATTAAATGGGAAAAATTATCGCTATTACTAATCAAAAAGGCGGGGTAGGGAAAACTACTACTGCTGTTAATCTCGCTGCCGTATTAGCTAAAAAAGAAAACAAAATACTTTTAATCGACATTGACGCACAGGGTAATGCCGGAAGCGGGCTCGGTTATGAAAAAAGCGATGAAAAAAGTATTTATGAAGTTTTAATTGAAAACGAACCTATTCAAAACGTTATAAAATCAACAGAGTATGAAAATCTTGATATTATTCCCGTTAATATTCACCTTGCCGGTGCTGAAGAACAAATGTCAGAGGCTCCGGATAAAAATTTACGTTTAAAAAACGCGTTAAGAGAAGTGAGAAATATTTACGATTTTATTTTTATAGACTGCCCTCCTTCATTAAGTGTGTTCACCTTAAACGCAATGGCCGCAGCTGATAGTGTTATTATTCCATTACAATGTGAATACTACGCGCTTGAAGGTTTGGCAGAATTACTCAAAACGGTTAAATTTGTTCAGCAATACGTTAATAATGATTTGAAAATTGAAGGTGTATTATTAACAATGTATAATACAACGACTAATCTTTCATCTGATGTTATGGAACAGGCAATTACTTATTTCAAAGATAAAGTTTATAAAACCATAATACCGAGAAACGTTAAACTCGCTGAAGCGCCTTCTCACGGATTACCAATTGATGAATATGACCCCAGGTCTGTAGGCGCAAAAAGTTATGAAAAACTCGCTGTGGAGTTAATTAATAATGGCTAAAAAAAACGCATTGGGTAAAGGTTTAGCCGCCTTACTCGGTGATGATGTATTTGCAGAAAAACAAGAACAGAATCAAAACCAGCAACAGGATTCAAATAACGTAAAAAACGCCCGGGTTCTTTTAAAAGTAAAAGATATTATCCCTTATGAAGACCAGCCTAGAAAGATATTTGATGAGAAAACCATCACAGAACTTGCTCAGTCCATAAGTGAAAAAGGTGTTTTACAACCCGTTATTGTTAGAAAAAAAGGCGATAAATACGTTTTAGTTATTGGAGAGCGCCGCTGGAGAGCTACTCAAAAAGCCGGGCTTGATGAAATACCCGCATTGATAAGGGATTTTTCCGATGTTGAAGCTCTTGAAGTTGCTTTAATAGAAAACATTCAACGGGAAGATTTAAACCCCATGGAAGAAGCTGCTTCATATTCTCAATTAATCGAAAAGTTAAGCATTACGCATGAAGAGCTTTCCGAACGTTTGGGTAAAAGCCGGACAGCAATAACGAATAAAATGCGCCTGATGAAACTGCCTGAGAGTGTTCAGGAAAATATCGTTATGGGTTCTATTTCAGAAGGCCATGGTAAAGCGATACTTTATCTTGATGATGAACCTGAAAAAATGGAAATTTTATATAGAAAAGTCGTTGATGATAAATTAAGTGTGCGAGATACCGAGGCTATCGCAAAAAAATGGACAAATTTGTCATTGAACGAAATAAAGAAATCCTTAACCAAAACCGTTTCAGAGAAAAAAACTCCGGCAAAATCTCCGGATGTTTTAGCTCAGGAACAGAATTTATCCGAAATTTTCGGATCGAAAGTAATAATCGAAGATAAGAATAATAAAGGTAAAATCATCATTTCCTACAACGACCTTGAGGATTTTCAGAGGATTTTAGAAAACATCAAGGGTGTCAATGCAACGAGTAATAATAATTATTATTACTAAAATTTATTAACTGAGTTAACGTAATTTTGAGGAGTAAGCCCGTTATATTTTTTAAAATACTTATTAAAATGGCTTTGGTCATAAAATCCGCATGTGAGAGCAGTTTCTATCAGGCTTTTATGTAAAATTATATCTTTTGCCCGCCTGATTTTTTCCTGCAAAATATATTGTTTTAAAGACATGCCCGTTTCTGTTTTAAAAACATGCTGCATACGCGATGCACTTAGATTTATTGCTTTGGATAAATCCTTTATTGTTAAATTTTGTGTATAATTTTTATCGATATAATTCATAATAAAATTTATGCGCATGCTGTCTGTTTTATTCGTTTTAATATTTGTACTTAAAGCAAAGTTTAGTAAAGGCATAAATCCGCGTTGTTTTATTTTATTAAAATTTTGCTGATTATCTTTTAGCTTTATTAATTCTCCGGCAGAATTATAACTGATAACAGAATACTCAGCTGATTTTTGTTTTGCAATTTTGCAATAATGATTATTAAACGCGGGTATGAAGAAAAAATCCCCTTTTTTATATTTAAAGGATTTATTTTCAAAGCAAATTATAATTTCGCCTTCTGAAATTTTACCCGCACAGTTTCTTTTATGATAATGTTCGGGGAAAATCCCGGAAGGCATTTTTACATTTAAAAATTCAACGTCTGTATCTAAAACGTTTTTAAAAATTTTATACTCTTTTTTCATCAATTCAAAGCAGGAATAAATTTTGCCAAAAGCAAAAGCCCTTTTTCTCCTGATTTAATTTCATGCGGCACACTATCTGGAATCAATGAAACCACACCTAAAGTATAGTCTATTTTTTTATCATTTACAAGCGCTGTGCCTTGCCCCTCAATTATTTCGTGTAATTCTGTTTTGCCTTCATGAATGTGATTCCCGATTTCACAACCCGGCTCGATTTTTACTATATGAGAACTAAACCTGTTGTCAGTATCTTTTCCAGTTAAAACGTTTTTCATATAAACACCGGCAAACTTGGGATGGGCTGCCCAATCAATTTCGCTTGAGTTGATTTTATAATTTCCATTTTGATATACTGCATTTGTTTCCATAGTTTTTCTCCTAAAAGTTTTATATAATTCTATACAATTACAGGGTTATAGTATTGTAAAAACGTGCTGTTTTTAGATTTTACGGATTTGATGAAAGATTTTTAAAATTAGCTTTTACTTTTTAATTCGAGTTCTTCCAAACGCGTTAGATTCATATGCAGCCCGGAAAGTTCAACACTTATGTCGTGGATTTTTTTCATAACTTTATCGTGTATACCGTCAGCGAGTTCGTCTTCATGAATGGTAACGTAATTATGAAGAGGAGTGTTAATCTGAGTTTTAAATCTATTGCTGATTTGTAACAGGTATGTGTAGAAATATTTCATTTTAACTTTTCCCGTTATTACTCCGATTTTTTTTATATCCATGAAAAAATTATACATAAACTCGCAAATTTGGTATTCAATATTGATATGGGATTGATAAATATGTATTTGGTCTACCGTGCATTCTGCTAGAGTATCAATGTGAATATCCAGCAGCCCAACAAGCTGCCTCGTTATTTTTAATAGTTTTCCGACTTCGTTCGCGATTGTAAACATTTCCAGTACAATATTGTTTTTATAAATTCCGGTTTTGTTTTCATGAGTGATAATAGCTTTTTGCTTTGTTTCCGGATAGCCGGTTAAAGTAAGCCTTGCAATAGGTAAACCGAATATTTCTTTAATAAAATTTACAAGGCTTTTAAAGAGCCCTTTGTATGTTTGAATTTGCCATGTGTAATTGGGGATCGGCTTTATTTTAGTAATCATGTTTTTGATTTTATCAATATTTACAAGGCCTTTTTTATACACATTTTCAAACCAATTATCAAAATATTTTTCAACTTTTGTTTCAGGCAAAAAACTTGAAAATCCAACTTCGCGGACTTCCCGTTTTAAGTGTTCTTTAAGAAGTGTTTTGTCTTTTAGGCTTACGTTATGTTTTTCAACTTTTACACGTAAAGCATCGAGAATTTTATTTTTTTCGTCTTCGCTGAAAATTACGTCAATTTCAATATTTGTGATTTGAAAAATATAATTTAGAAAAATTTTTAATTCTATCATTATTTGAGGAAAGTTTTCAAAATACCGGTGCATGGTATCCAGCTGCATTTGCGTTAACAGATTTTTCTCTTTCGCCTGTTCAAAGAAATTTCTTCCGAAATCAACGATTTTTTCAGTAAATAATGTATTACTGAAATATTTTTCATTACATGAGTTAATAACGTTAAACTCTTTTTCGTTAAAGCGTTTATTTTGCAGTTTTTTTACGTTAAGTACTCCGGTTAACTCTGTGAAATCCAAATTAGCTTCATAGAAAGGCGCGTTAGCATTATCGTTTTGCTCAAGAATAATAGGAATATTAAATTGTTTTAATTCTTTATATTTGTCAAGCAATTCCTGCAACGCGCTGAAAACAGTTTGTACGATTAACTCGTTGTTTTCCGAGGCAATCATTTTAATTGCCTGATCAGCGCTGAAGTTTATATGTCCTAGAAAACTTTGTTCATTCATTTTTAAATACTTCTTTTATCAACGTTATTTGCCAAATCTGCTATAAAATATAGTAGCTAATATTTTTATAACATAAATATATATCTAAATCAAAACTTATTTTCTTTTTTTAAAGAAATTTATTTATTAATATGATTCCAATGACCTGAATATTTGGTGTAAATATATTATTGAATTATTATCCTAAGCAGTAAAAATTATGTATTTAATTATTTTAAATCAATAATAATTTCATCGTCTTCACATACAATGAGTTTAATATTTTGCATTCTAATTATCAAAATCGTATCGTCTTTTAGCTTTAAATACATAATCTCATCATTGCCATGTCTATATACTTTAAAATCTTTAAGTTCATCTTGTGCAGAATATCTTCTAAAACCACCGGTCTTACGCTTTTTTTTGCCTAAAGGAAAAACAATTTTTTTATACGTTTTACCTAAATAATGAAAACGTTTATTTTTCCATTTAATATTATAGTATGGATTAATTTTTGCAAAAGCTAGAGTAGACAAATAGAAAATGATTGATAATGTAATTAATAATTTTCTCATAATTCCTCACATAAATCAGTTTTATATAGTAAATATTAATGATATGTAAAAATCAAGCAATTTTAAGTTTTAATAAAATTTTATTTAATCTTTGATATCTAAAATAAATCTTATGAGAAACTTGATTTTTACGTTAATTAAATATATAATATATTCTACGCCCTTTAAGGGGGGCGAATTTGGTTTCGACAGGGATACAGCGGCACGTATTTGTCATGCCGGGTTCTAGGATTGCCGTAAAAAATCCTAACATTTAATAGTTTCAAACGAAAACTATCAATTAGCAGCTGCCTAAACGCGGCTGCCGTCTACTAAGGTTCGTGCCCTCCGGGTTTTAGATAGGCGACGACAATGAGGGATAGCCCGTAGAAGCGCTTCGGTTTACGGGTGAAACAAAGAAGCTGCAAACCGGGTTTGGCCTGTTATAGGAAGCCTCCGGCCCAAGCTTAATTCCTGTAACTAAGCATGTAGAGGGTACGTGTGCCTGATCTTTGGACGCGGGTTCGACTCCCGCCGCCTCCAATCATTAAAGTCAAGCTATATAAAAAATTAGCTTGATTTTTTTTATTTTATTGCGTATTATTGCGAATATGGCATGGATTCAAAGGACTAAATATTTTAGCTACCAAAAATTCCCCTTAAACATGTTTTCAATCATAACTTTTTAGAAAATTATGCTCCCGTTGCTTTAACACATCGGTAAAGTAGATAAATTTAACTCACTGCCTTTTAGAAAACGTAAATACAACGAATAAAAATGATTATAATACTTTAATTTAAAAAAAGTTAATAATACTTGTAAAACATTTCATAATATTTGACAAGATATGCAAAATAGTTTATAATGTTTATAAAAATAATGAGGGTGTTGGTATGCGTAATGTATTAAATTTTGTGTTAGTGTTTTTATTTTTAACTTTCAATGGAAGTTTTCTTTCAGCTAAAAACAGCAGTGGAAAAGCAGTCAAAATAAACGGGCGTACGGTTATTCAACAAGGAAGCAGCAAGCGGAAAGTAAGTATTGGAAAATATAGAAAGTATTTTAACAATAAAGACCGCCGGGTTATTTATAAAGTCTACTGGGCTTCACAATATTTTAAGAGAAAAGGCGGTTACGTTGCTAGTATTACACCGTATTTAAATGGAAAAATACATGGATTAACTTATTATTTCTGGACTGACAGTACAATATTAAAAGATAAGATTCCATACAAAAACGGAAAACGCCACGGTGAATACGTTTCTTATCATAAAAGCGGTAAAATAAATGTAAAGACGGACTATGTAAACGGCAAAATTACTAAACTAATTGGTTATCATGACAACGGAAAACTTCATAAAAAATTTACATACAGAAACGGTAGAAAGTTCGGAGAAGCACTTACATTTCACAAAAATGGCAAGCTTTTCATGAGAGAAAACATGTTAAACGGTATTAGACATGGAAATTTCGTTATGTATTTTCCCAATGGTAAACTATACAGTAAAAGAAGGTATGTAAAAGGTTATATATACGGCCTTGATTTAATTTATTATCCCAACGGTAAAGTTAAAGAAAAATCATACTATAGAAATGGAAAACGAATCGGTTGGGTTTATTCATTTTTCTATAACGGAAAGTTAAAACAAAAATCCTATTTTGTTAGAGACTGGTTGAACGGTAGAAGTTATTCATATTACCCAAATGGAACGATTAAAAAAATTGATTATT
>CALGPD010000470.1 GCA_937960625.1 uncultured Spirochaetia bacterium
CTCATATCCGTTCTTTTTCCCGTTGCGGTAAGACATCTGGGTCTGTATTCTTCCGTTTAGATGAAAAAATACAGCATTGCCGTAAGGCTTTCCGTTAGCGTAGTTGATTTTACCTTTCAATCTTCCGTTAGCGTAATAATGCATCTCAGTGCCGGATTTTTTATTTGAACGATAGTTGATAATTGCTTTAACGCGCCCTGACTGATAATATATTCTTGCTTTTCCGGTTTTAATTCCTCCGGCAAAAGGAATTGTGGTTTTAACCCTTCCGTTTATATAATATTCAACATATGTACCGTGAATTAAACCGTTTGAATATGGAATTTTCTTTCTTATTCTTCCATCGATATACTTAACGATTTTTAAACCGGAAAAATTGGAATTCCCCGTTCCCGTACCTGAAGAACCGCCGGAAATGTATCTGATATATCTTTGATATGCAGTATTGCTGCTGTTTACTATTTTACGGTTTTCGCTACCCGTATGATATAAAGCATTAAGCCTAACATAAGTATTAAAATGAGTACCGGACAAACCGCCTCGGGTAACATAGTCATTTACTTTAACTGAACGTCCTTCAATAGTAACTTTGTATTTATTCGCATAAGTTAAATTCATTACCGAGCGGCGGACACCGAGTTTAGGATTTACAAGGTGAATATAATACACGTTGTCATAATTATCAGTATTTTCCACTATTCCTATATGTGTAAGTTTATCGTTGTTTTTATTTCCGTCTCCATCAGCATCGTAGGTTCTATCAAAAAATATTAAATCACCGTGTTTAGGAAGTTGTTTATGAAAATAATCTCCTCTTGCTTTACACGCTGTATATATATTAGCAACCATGCTTCTTTTATAATCGCCCCAATCTATTCCTTTTAACAGGTTGATATTATTTTCCCAAAAAATCATATTAACAAAACCTGAGCAATCTCTTCTAAACATTTTACCCCTTGCATACATCATAGAGCTAACACCGAGGCGTTTTTGCATACTTAAAACGATTTTATGAGCCGACACCTGATTACTGCTTTGAGAAAAAAGAGTTGAAGTGAGAATTAAAATTGCTGTAAAGTATTTAATGTATTTCATATTTTTCCTAAACAATGGTTTTATATATTTTATATTTTTGTACAAAAATATTCAACAATAAGTTAAATAAATCAGTATTATTTTAACACCAGATTTAACTCAATGAGTGTTAATAATTAAAAGTGGTTTAACATTATTGAATAAAATATAAAATAATTGACGTAATTTGTTTAATATTATACAGTAATTATCACTTTAGGGAGAAACAATTTGAAAATTTATTTTATTATTCTTGTTCTACTTTTTACCTCAAACTTTGGGTATTCAAAAACGAATAAAATAATACGCGGTATTGTTACCGAAGATGATCTAAATCTAAGAACATACCCTAATGTTTACAGAGGCAAAGTTATTGAACGGCTTTACTACGGTTATCAGGTCATAGTTTTAGCAAGAACGAAAAAAAAATATAACATAAGCGGATATTACGGATATTGGTATAGAATTAAAACATACAACGGTAAAATTGGTTGGTGCTTCTCCCGCTGGATACGGCTTCAATCATTAAAGTATCCTCCAAAGTTAAAACTGTTATCAGCAACGACAAATTTTCAATACAACGAAGCTGTAAAACTTCTTGATCAGCATAATCTATACAACACTGTTTATAGAAACGGAAAGAGTATATTAATGCTTTCAATATTTCACAATAACTATAAACTGACCCGGTATCTCGTTAACAATGGCGCAAAAGTTAATTTTAAAGATAAAAACGGCGAAACTCCTTTGATGATTGCAGTTTTAAGAAACTCATTGAATACCGTACAGCTGCTCGTTGACAAAGGCGCAAAAATAGATACAAAATCAAAAACAGGAGCTACCGCATTAATGCTCGCTGCATACTACGGAAACCGTTTAAACATAGCGCAATATTTAATAAATAAAGGCTCGGATATAAATGCACGCATGAATGATAGAGGAACTCCGCTAATTAAAGCGTGTTTTAGAGGGAATTATAATTTCGTTCAAATATTATTAAATATCGGCAAACCCATAGATGTTAATGCCAAAGACAGTAACGGAAAAACCGCATTAATGCTTGCAAGCGGAAACGGATACTTAAATATAATTAAATCCCTTATGGGTAAAGGGGCAAAAATAGATTTAAAGGATAATTCCGGGAACACTGCATTATCATGGGCTGTTTTCTGGAATAAGCTGCACGTTGTTAAGTACTTAATTAAAAAGGGAGCTAACGTTAACACGGTTGACAGTTCAAACAAAACCCTTCTTGATATTGCACGAATGAGAAACCTGAATGAAATTTATAATTATCTATCTAAATTTTCATCCGAAGAATAGATACAAAAAATATTTATTTTGACACTTTTAATTCTGAGACAACAGCGATTCCCGCCTCTGATATAATAAAAGCTTTAAAAATTATCACTTTACTTACTATCGGAAGTTGGAACTTCGTCCAGCATGTTGTCAGCGAAAATCTGTACAACGAGAAAGATAGGGAGTTTATTGAAATAGTAAAGAGTGGAACCCGTGCCCATTACCGTTAAATTTCTTGAAAGGATTTTATACCTTGTAATTCTATTGTTCAGCATTTGGCCCACAACGTGAAAAGCATAATTCAAGTATGATTTCGGAAGTACTTTCCTACCCCTATAATCATAATAACTGCCATGAAAATTATTGGGCGGTTTTATTAAAGTGCCTGGAGGTGTATTTAACGCGCAAAATGAATAGCCGTTATACATTAGATATCTATAACCGGTTTTGGTAAATTTCCTCACAAGTTCTGCTATTGACCTTACTCTATACGTTTTTTTTATTTTATACATTACAAGATCCTTGCTTAACGCAATTGAACTTGCCTGTAAATAACGGGAATATTTAAAAGGTTTTAAACCGTATTTAATTCTATAATAATTCGTTGCATAAAAAATTGCGGCACTCATTAATTCATCATTTACGTTTGCGAAATTAATACGCTGTTTGGGTTGGCGGGCTCTGAAAAACTTTTTCCAGCCTGTGGAAGAATAAAATTTCCTGAAATCCCACATTGAAGAAAACATTTGTATATTAACGAAAAGTAAAAAAATTACTATTAAAGTTTTATTTTTATATAACTTCTTTCCCAAAATAACTCCTATTGGTTTAGAAAAAAGGCACGGGGTTAATTGCCTTACCCTTATACCTTAATTCAAAATGTAAATGCGGCCCTGTTGATGCACCGGTAGTTCCGACATAACCTATTAACTGGCCTTTGCGTACAACCTGCCCCTTTCTAACAATAACCCGGGAGCAATGGCCGTAACGTGTTGAAAAAATATCATTATGTTTTATTTCTACAAACTTTCCATACCCGTAATAATTTCCGTTTGGTATTGAAATTGAAACTATACCATTTGCGCTTGCATAAATTGGAGCGCCGTTTATCCCAGGCCTGAAAAAATCAAGGCCCGGATGAAAATCAGATCTGCCGTTAAACGGATTTCTCCGGTATCCAAAACCTGAAACAATTTGAGCCCCTTGAACAGGAGCATAAAGTTTTATTTTATTTCCCTGATGAATAGTAATTTGTGTTTCATTTCCGGAACTGCCCGAAGATTCAGGCTCAACAGCCGGCACTTCATCTGAATTCGGTGTATAAACCTGCGGCTTAACAGTAGGATTAAAATCTGAAGCTGTTGATGAAGTTGGAGCCATTGACACTAATTTAAACGCCTGATCCGTATCAGAATAATAGCTTTTTGAAACATTTTTACCCGGTGTTCTTATATAGCCGTTTTTATCAATAGAACTATATGATACATTCGATTTAAACTGCTTGCGCGGGTCAAGCTCTGAAGTGCCGCGGTTTGTAGTTCCCGCGGGAATGCCTAAATCATTTTGGTTATTGGTTCCGGCGTTAGCAGCAACGCAAAAAACAAACGTTGTTATTAAAACAGTTAAAGTAAACGATATGGATTTCATAAACATACCTTAATTAAGTTACTTGAAAATTATAACACTCGTTTACATAAATATCACGTTTTTTTATTAGCTTTAAGTTTTTTCCTGTAATGATTATGATTTGGATTTACTAAAGACCCATTTTTCCATATCAACAATAAAGTCATCATGTACCCAATGGCCGATAGAATACTCACGGTAAGTTAAATCTTTGAAATGAAATTTCTTAAGCATCCGATATGAGTAAAGCACATTCATTCTGGTAAATCTGTCATTTTTACCAACAGCGAGAAAAATTGGTAAATCCTTTACCAAATGCTTAATTGTTCTAATATCCTGAGCCAAACCATACGCAAAAGCGCAAACTCCGTCAGCTTTTATAAAGCCGTTAAGCGTGACATAAATTGAATGCAAAGCGCCTGCAGAAAAACCGGATAGAAATATTTTTGAATCCTTGGTTGCAAATCTATTTACCACAACATCAATGGTCGTCTTTAAATAAGCATTATCCCGCATTGTCCAAGTAGGGTAACTCGTTCTTGGTAACATTGGAAGAGCAACAATTGAGCGCAGCACGGTAATGTTTTTTAACCATTTATGAATTAGATGAAGCCTTGCCCTATCCACATTCGGCGGGTCGTATTTTCTGCCATGAAGATATATAATTACAGGATAGTCTTTGCCCTGTTTATAATCTCCGGGTAGTATTAACCAGAAATGCCCTCTTTTAATTTTTATCTTTTTTATAATGGGTTTGATAACCGAAATTTCTCTTGAAATACTATCTTGCTTTTTTATTTTTGAAAGTTTATTAATATAATCAGACCTGATTTTTAAACCATAGCCGGTAAAACAAATTCCGGTAAGGAAAAATATAATAAGACCATAAAAGGTAAATTTATTTTTACTATTAATTTTCATAATTTCTCTCCCCCTCAGGAGTTACTTTACTATTATCGTGAAAAATAATAAATAATGAAGTATATTACAAAAATCAACAAAAAAAACTAATTTTTATCGTAGAATTAATTAATAGGCCGGATTATTACTTCTTTATTTTCTTCCATAAAAACAGAACCAACGTATTTTTCAACAATCTTCTTTACGCTGCTGTAAATATGAAGAACAACACCACCGTAAGTATTGTTATGAACCATTACTTTTGCAGGTCTTTCACTTCTTAACCTTATGGTTAAATTCCGTCTTTTTTCATCAAGCGAATCAAATTTCGTTTTAAATAATCCATAGTCTTTAGCCAAAGGAGCAAACTCATTTCTTTTGTCTGGAGACAATTTGGCAATGTATTCTTCAGGCTGCATTAAAAATTGCTCATCCCATTTGTTTTTTATTTCATTCATAATCTCTTTCAGCTGCTTATTCATTTCTTCCCATTCAGGTGCTAATTCATTTAATTTCTCTTCAATCTCAGGGTCTTTACCCACATAAAAATATGTAGCCTGCTCGTTCTTTGATCCCGCATTTACTACTTCAATTTTATATTTAGCTTTTGTTTTACCACCCATTATCTGGCCTTTTTTCTCCGTAACCAAAACGTTTTGATGAGCAACGATATTAGCGTTAGAACAGTATTCTTCAACAATAACATCTTTTTTTGCCTCAACATCTGCTTCCATTATGTATTTAGCTTTTACAGTTCCTCCGGCATGAATTACAGTTTTTCCTGTTTGACTTGTTACACCCTTGCTGATAGTAATATTTCCACCAGCAATTATCTCCGCGTCATCTACTCCACCGTCTATTATAATATCCCCCTGTGCCTTTACTTTAAAACCCGGGGTAACATTTCTCGTTATATGTACCGAACCTGTAAAATCAATATTTCCCTGATGGAAATCAACATCACCCTGTATCATAAGCACTTCGCTGATTGAAACTTTTTTTCCATCAATTAATAAAACGCCTTCAACTTCGGATAAAAATTTATCACCTTCTTGGACAATATTTTTTCCCATTTTATAAGAAAGGTTTTCTTCGGTTTCTGTAGCAATCTCACTTCCATATATATCAAGCCCGGTTTCAGCTTTAATACCCGGAATTGCAATGGCAATTTCCTGTCCTTTTCTAATTTGAATAACACTATCCTGTTCATGAAAATCTATTGAACCGTCTTCACGCTCTTTACCGGCTTTTTTTTCGGTATCAACTATTAATTTATTATAAGCTTTTAATCCCTTAACAGCTTTTCTGCCTTCTGCAATTAACATTTTAACCAGACGCGGTTTTCCTTTTTGTAGTTTTGTTAATAATTTTTTCATTTGCTCAAAAGACTCAATTTGTACAATATTTTCAATATTGCATATATGTATTATGTCATCCAGCGTGGGCCAAATTCTCATTCTGTTCGGGTATACAAGTAAAATAGCTTTAGTATGATATTTATTGATTAACAAGGGAGGTTCCACACAAATAGCATTATTAATTATTGTAGTAAATCCATAGCACATTGAGACAAATACCCTCCGGTCTCTGTCATAAGACACATTAATACCGGGTTTATAGTCTCCCGAAGAGTATTTCTTTTCAATAAATACTCCGTCTTCATCCGGTTCATTATTATCCACAACTTTTGCAACAATATCTCCCATATTGCATACATTATGAGTGCAAACAATTTTTAAATCTTTATTACCATCTTTAGCGAGAACAACTTTTATGTTATGGTCTATTTCCGGGTTAAAGAAAAAACGGATTTTACCTGTCAAAAGAAACCTTCCTATTTCAGTAGATTGACAATTAAATATTAAACTCAATATTTAATATCGGTATATTCATAAATATAAATAATTAATTAAAACTATATCTAAATCAAATTCATTCTACTTTGTATTATCCGCTGTTTTATTTTTAAACCTTAAACAAAGTACAATCAACCATTTATCCCATAAACCAGGCAGACGAGCAATTAATAAAATTATCGATAATACACTAATAATATCTATAACAATTATTAAAAGTAAATTATTGATATTCAATAACCCAGAAATTATAGAGAGTAAAATTGTTAATGAAGTCAATGAAACAGCAAGCTTTTCAATTGACTCTAGTTTTGCATTAGGAATTTGGTCAACAGGATGAGACCATGAATATTCACCCGACATGATAGCAAGACGTCCAAGGCCTGTTATCCAGAAACAAAATTGTTTTCCATAAAGCGAAAATATCAATGGAATAATCACGAAAACCAATAAATAAGGCCATATTTTAAAAAATGTTCCCAGAAAATAGAAAAAAGAATTTGTCAGAGGCCGGGCCCTGACAAGACGTATCCAACTGCTTCCATGTGATAGCAAATACGGCAATAATAAAACGAGTAATAAGCTAAGATAGACTTCCATGGAAAGCCGCCATTTTCTATAGTTAAATTTCCGGATGCCGGGTTTAATTCCCCAAATTTCCAAACCAACAAAAAACATTAATAAAGCAAGTAAAGTAAAAACTATTGAATAATAAAAAAACGGGTCATTAAAGGGATAACTTCCCAAAGAGCCTTTTTTATCCCAAAAATCATATAAATATGAAATAAACTTATCTGATTCAGGTAAATAAATTGTTAATAAATAATTTCCGTTTTCACTGAAAATAATTTCTTTAATAGTAGCTTTAAACTTAAAACGTGCCATATTTTCATCAACAGGGCCTATTTGACGGATTCTTCTTGTTAATAGAAAGCTAAATTTTATCTGCTCTTGAATTTTATACATTCCTTCTTTATAATGAATGCGTATAATTGCTTCCCGGTCTTCCGGCTTAACACTTATCATCTCACCCTTACTGGAAAATTTTATTTTAACAGTATTTCCGTTTTGAGTTTTAATTTTAGTAAAAATTTTATCGACATTTTTAAATAAAGTTTCTTTTTCCCTGATATGAGTTTTTACATTATCTGCCTTTTTCAATAATGACCAGATTTCAATAGGAACTTCTTTATGCATTTTTGTGATATATTTATTAAATGATTTTAACGGATAAAAGCCGAATAAAAATGCAAAAATCAAATATAATAAAACCGAAAATATTGATAGAGAAATAATATTCTTAACATCCCAATGTTTTTCATATTTTAACCCTATTTTATCAAATAGGTCCAAAGGATACTCTTTACCGGATAAATTAATAAGTTTAGTATTAGGAATTGAATGCTGCTCATCTGTTTTAGTATCTTTTAATACAAGATCAAATTCACGTATCTGTTCAAGACGGTTGTTAAAAAATACCTTGATATTACCCTTATCTATCCTGGATTTTATTTCTTCAACGTAATGTGTCTCTTTATCCAAAAAATCATCTTCTTCAAAAACTATGGAAACATAATTACGCTCAGATAAATCAAGGGCTGAGGAATAAGTTTTCACATTATTACCAACAATACATATATCTTCCCCCGTAAAACGTCCGGGGTCAGTTATAAAATAATCAACTTTACTGAAATTCTCGCCCGAGACACCGAGTTTCTTTGGGCATCCTGATTTCCCCATTGCAAGTATGATACGTTTCCCAATAAAATAATCACCGCTTTTTGTCAAACACCGGAAATACTCTCCATAATCGCGCATATCAGAAATCTGTACTCCGGTGCGTATATTTAATTCATATTCTGAAATTTGTTCTTTCCATTTTGCTATCAATTCTTGCTTAGGGCATGTTGTAAACCATAATTCGCCCCTAACATCATAAGAATCAGGAACTGCTTGAATTATTCTATCCTTTTGTAAGTGCTCAATCGTATTTGCAATCTTTCCCTGTTCAAGCACAACGTGTTTAATTCCTCTGTTTGAAGCTTCAAGAGCAGCGGATAAGCCTGCGGGGCCTGAACCGATAATAACAACGTCATAAGCATTCGGGTCACCAACATGGCCTTCATAAGTAATTGCTTTATCAATTCCGGCCATAACTTCATACCCCATGTCAATGGCGTATTTAATCATTGGCAAACCGGTTAAAGAACCTATAACATATATTCCCGGAATATTTGTTTGATAAGAATAATGATTAACTTTTGGATATTTTATTAAGTCCTGATTCAATGATTAAGTTTCCTTATAATAAATAAACTACCCTTACTTTAGAGAACCAAGATGAGTTTGTCAATTAATTTTTTACAAATGTGTAAATCTATATATTTATTAAGCTGATTTTTATAAATGGAATTTATTTGTATTTTAATAAAGATATAAAAATTATTCTTTATACTCTAAACCTATTATAGTTATATCATCACTCATTTGGTGAGTATGTTTGTTTACGGATTTAATAAGATTCTTGACTATCTTCTTGAGACTCTCGTTTTTATTCTTTTCTATAAAGTTGAACACAGATATCCATTTATACTCTTCACCGTGTTCATTAAATTCTTCAAAAATTCCATCAGTAAAAAGAAAAACCCTGTCTTCCGGATTAAAATCAAGAACCATTTTTGTATATTCAGCACCTTTCATTGCACCGGCTATTTTATTCCGGCAATATAATTTATTCATCTTATGATTTTGAATGATTATTTGCTCCGGATGGCCGGCTGAAGAATAAGTCAACTTATTTTTATTAAGATCAATATCAAGTATTGCGCAAGTAAAAAATACGTTAAGATTAAAATAATTATTTATGAAGGTATCGTTAAATACAGACAGTACAATATTTGGCAGTGAATCAATTCTTTTAATTTTATCATATTCCATTTTAATTATTATAGTGATAAGCGCAGCCTGAACACCATGGCCGGTTGCGTCCGCGATAAATATTCTGTAATAATCCGGTTTTATCATGGTGATGTCGTATAAATCCCCTCCAACTTCAATTAAAGGTTCATACACTGTTTCAATTTTTAAGTTCTTTATTTTAGGCTTATCAAAATCAATTAAAGCTTTTTGAATACGCTTTGCTAATAATAAATCTTCAGCAAGAATTTTATTCTTGGTAAGCAATTCATTCCGCGCGGCATATATCTCATCGTAAAGCTTTGAATTTCTAATAATAATAGCAATCTGGTTAACAAAACGTCTAATGGATTCGATGTCATTTTCACTCAGGTATACGGATTTAAAATGGCTTGTTACAAAAAAAGCTCCGATTACTTCTTTACCTATTGAAATAGGAATGTGGATTGCGGATTTTATTTTTAAATTTTCAACAATTTCTCGGTTTACTTTAGAATTTATTAAATCCGGTTCAACATCTGTAAAATAATAAATTCTATTTTTAATAATACTATCTGCAACGCGTCCGCCCATAGAGTTGAGAGGATAAATATTTCCATGATAAAATTTGACATAGTTTTGCAGTTCTTGTGGATAATAAACAAACTCAACCTTATAGTGTTTTCTGTCCGGAGTAACAAGGTTTAAATGAGTACCGTTAAATCCATAAGTATCTTTTATATAAGTAAAAATATTATAGAAAACACTTTTAACGTCTAATGACATACTCACTTGTTTGGTGATATTATTTAACTCCTCCAACTCTTCGTTCTTTTGCTTGATTTCCTGATAAAGCCTTGAATTATTAATAGCAGAAGAAATAAAACCGGATAATGTATTTATTATCTCAAGGTCACTTTTATTAATATCAACGACCTTATTGATGGAATGAAGG
>CALGPD010000471.1 GCA_937960625.1 uncultured Spirochaetia bacterium
AAAATTTATTATCCGCGGGTTTTTGGTTTCAAGAGCGTAACTCAATATGCTTTTCCCGTTGTTATCTCTTGCGTGAACATCAGCGCCCTTGCTAACGAGGAATTTTACAACGTTAAAATGCCCGTTTGAAGCCGCAAGGCTTAGAGGCGTGGTTCCCCAACGGCTTTTAAAGTTAACGTTTAAACCCTTAGAAACGTAGTATTTAACGAGTTTTAAATACCCTTTTTTTGAAGCGATTAATAAATTGCGCTCATTGATTTTCATGCCCTTAGCAACGAGAAAAAGGACAACGTTATAATGCCCGCAAATATTCGCTGCATCAAGTGCGTTTATCCTGTGTTCGGTTGAATTCGTTACGCTTAAATCTGCGCCCTTATCAACGAGATATTTAACCATTTGCACAGTGCCTTTTCCGGCTGCCGCGATTATTGGATACGTTGTATACCGGCCGATACAACGTGCATTAATATCAGCGCCATTTTCCGCAAGTTCTTTAACAAGCGCAAAATTATTCCGCCGGATTGCTTTACACAACGCTTTACCGCTGTATTTTGTCTGATACGGTTTTAGCAGTTCATCGATGTCAATCTTACGCATGGTTTTTCCGTTGCTTTTGGCTTTGATAAACGCCGCGTAACACCAACCCGTTTTACCGTTAACGAGTTTAATTTTATACCAGTAGTTATAATACCTGCCCACTTTTATTTTTTGAATGGAACGCGCAAGAATGCTGATTTTCTGCCCTTTTTTCAGTTGGAATAGAGTACGGCCAAATTCGGTGCTGGGTACATCCCTAACGTATAATCCGTTATGAGTAACAATACCTCGGGGTTTGCCGTTACCGGATTTATTACAGGAGTAAAGAACTGATAAAATTAATATTACTAATACAAAGTACTTTTTCATTTTCCTACCTCTTATAAAATAAACACACGGACAATTAATCAGTAACATTTTATTTAAAATCTTTTCAAATACATCACTAAAATAAGTATACGCTAAAAAAATAATAAAGTATTCATTAACACAGATTTCTTCATTTTGTTTTTATAATTAAAAAACATAGTCATTATCTTAAAATTGTAGAAAGAATAAGTTAAACGTTGTATTTAAAGTGTTTTAACCTTAAAATCCCATAAACCTTTTAAAATTAATAATTTAAAAAATAAATATGAAAAGCTCATATTTCAACGGGGAGATTATTATACAAATCTTCTACAGACTTAACCTTTTCATATACTTTTATTATTGCATCAGGAACATTTGTATAAACAACGGGGATATCGCTTTCTCCTAAATCAGTTCTAACATTGAAAGCTAGTTTTTCAGAATCAATGCTAAACTGTGCATTTACACCGGATTTATTGCCCCTTGCATCCATGCGTATCCATCCGTCAATAGATTTTAAATACAAAGCATTTAAACCGTGTAAAACCAGATGATCGGCTTGCCCATCATCAAGGATTAATCGTTGATAACACAAACCACAGGCAATTCCCATACTCCGGCAAAGCGATGCTAAAAGAATAGATTTTGCGTAACAAATACCCTCTTTATATTTTAGAACATCAGAAGCTTTTAGAGTAACGAATTTTCCGCCTATATCAAATGAATGGGATATTTCATCACGCACAAAGTTAAATAAAGCTCGGGCAATATCCGTTTCATCATTCATTCCATGGGTAACCTGCTTTGCTTTATTAATAACATCTTGATTATCCGGTTCAATATATAATGTAGGTTTAAGATACTCGCTAAAATTCTCAACAATTAATTTCATAAAATCTCACTTATTGCAAAAAAATATACACCAATAACGTAAAAGAGATTATACTAATAAAGCATAAGAAAATCAAACCCGCAGGAGAACTTATGAAATTAGCAGCAATTATAAATATATTTTTAATTTTAGGATTATTTTCGTGCTCAAAAGGTGATTTGAGAAACCAAACAGCATCAAACGGTTTAAATAAGATGAAATTCAAAGTCTTAAAATCAATTAAACCTGATATTGATAATGACGGTATTAAAGATTACGCTGCTGTTTATGAAAACCCGGTTAATAAAAAACGAATGCTTTTCATTGCTTTGCTTAAAAAAAACGGAAAGTATAAAAAATATTTCATTAACAAGAACGCAATTTATAAAGCTGATGAAGGCGGAGCAATGGGCGACCCTTTTCAGGGTATTTCATATAAAAACGGATTGCTGCAAATATCTTTTTACGGAGGCAGTTCATGGCGGTGGAGTTCAACTTACAAATTTAAGTTTAAAGACAACGCGTTTTATTTAGTAATGCTGGAAACATCATCATTTCACGCGTCTTCACTTGAAGGAACGTGGAAAGTATATGATTATGAAAAGGGCGTTTTAAGCATTACAAAGAAAGACGCTAGAAGAAACAAAATTAAGAGAGTTGAAAAGTTAAACGTTAAACCCGTTAATTTAAAAGATTTTAATATTTCAGAAAAACAAAATGCAGGTGGAAAGTAAATATGCTTTGGAGCTGAAGGGGGTCGAACCCTCGGCCTCTTGACTGCCAGTCAAACGCTCTCCCAGCTGAGCTACAGCCCCGTTTAAGTATTTTTAAATATATAATTTCAATCTAAAAAGTCCACTAAAATGTATAAAATTTTATAACACGTTGTTTTATAATATTAAAAAAAATATTTGTTATATGATTTTAATTTTATAAATTAAAAATCAAATATTATTCCGAACAAAGAATAAAACGTATTTGACGATTATTGAAAATGCAATTAATTTATATTATAATGAGATGAAAATAAACAATACTTTTTCTAAAATCTTTAAAAATTTCATAAGTGGTGATAATCGAACTCCAGCGGAAATTATATCTTTATTTATTAAAAACTCTTATATCAATAATTTATTCCGCCTAAAAATCATCGTTATTCCTTTATTTTTAATTACGGTTCCTTCCGTGGTTGAAAGGCTGATAACTTTCAAGGGAATACCAAAAGAATTTGCGTATAAATTGTATTTCTATTTCGATTTTATGTGTTTCTTTTTATATCTTGGAATTTTTATCATGGTTTTATCAATAACAAAAGAAAAACTAGAGAAATCCGGGTCAAAATATATAAATGTGATAAATATCCTCGTTCTTTTAATCATTATTGTTCCTGCTATTGACACAGCTTTTTATTATTCAATCAAAACCGTTATAATAAATTATTATATATTTGCTTTAATCGGAATCTCTACGTTTTTTGTATTAAAAAAAACATGGTCGTATATAATCTTTCTATTCGGATTTGCTGTTTTTATATCGTTTATTTTCATTCTTAGGTCGGCTAATGCAGAAACAATCCGTTTATTATTTTCATACCTGCCTGTAATCTTTCTTATACTTATGTCC
>CALGPD010000472.1 GCA_937960625.1 uncultured Spirochaetia bacterium
AAAAACCAACTGCCCTCTTTATTAAAGGGGGCTTGAAAAAATCAACGCGTTGGACATACAAGCCGGGGGATTTTTGTAATCATGCATTTTAAATCAAAATTTTAAAAATACTTTAGCGTTATCCGTGAACTTGTTTGTTCCGGTATCTTAGGGACGTGGATTATAAACTATTAACCCTGTTAAACGTTTTTTTAATAAGTTTTTAATCCAATGCCTTTGTAAGTAATTAGATGTTTATAGAAAATATTAACCTATAAGTTAAATATTTTTTTTGAAAATCATTTTTAATATTCCTAATCATAAGTTGTTTAAGTTATATTGAATATATGAATTAGTAAAAGGAGTATGTTTTGAAAGGATATGATGTAAAACCCGGAGACAAGTGCCCTAAATGCGGAACCGGAATTCTTTTTGATGAAACTAAAGGTGAACCGGGTTTATCCCCAACCGGAGGAGATTTTGAATACGTTGTTTCTAACGTTGTTTTAGATTGTCCGGATTGTAAGGCTGTAATACCTACAATTTATAAATGCAGTTATGATATTGAAACAAAAGAGTTTAAATATTTTAAAAGTGAATAACTAATATCCGGACACATGAAAACGTACAACGTTTCAAAACCGCGTAATATTATTATCAATAATAACAATTAATTTGAATAGATTTTAAACCATAAGAATAGTAATTCGTTTGTCTGATTTTGGATTAATTCAAATACTTAACAAATTCCCCGTTGTTGTCTTTAAATCCCATTTTAATAAGGTATTTTATATGAGTTTTATTTTCACTTTTAGCAACGAGTATATTGACACCAATTTCTTTAAAATACTTTTCATATTTACCGAAAAGAAATTTTCCCTGCTTAAAATCACGATATCTGGGAATAACATAATCAACGAGTATCTGCATGGTTTTATCGTCTTTTTTTTCAGCGATAAAAATTCCAACAGGGATTACGTTGCGCAGTAAATATAAAGACAACGTGTTAGCAGATGGTTTATACTCAAACCCGGAGAATATCTTTTTTATTTCGCTATCATAAAAAGATAAAAACTCGTTAATGTAATTTGATTCTTTATCAGTTGGAAGTACACTGAAATATTCTTTAGCAGAGTATATTCTTATTATATGGTAGATATTTATCCCGAAAATAAAAACGTTTAATATTGCAACGGGATACGCTTTTATTACAAAAGAATAAATTGAAAAAGAAACAGCGCTTAATACACTGAATAATCTAAGTTTTAAAATAGAACTCATGGTCAGTGAGATTACTACAATAACAGATGAAAAATACCCCAACCATTCAATATACGGTAATCCTAAAAACATATAAACCCCGGTTTAATTTATGGCTTCAAATTGATTGTAAATTTGGTTAATGTCAATTCCTGCAATTTTAATATCTTTATATTTATCCCTAAACATATCCGTTGCTTCAATAAACGTTTTGTGCATAATACCGTTTGTCATTGCCGAATAAGCTTCTACAAAAGCAGAAAGTTCATCAGCGGTTTTAACCACTTTTCCGTCTCTTGCAATAACGTCAGCAGTATTATATTTTTCGTTTATTTTTTCACTGGAAATATCCTGAATTCTTTTGCCGTTTGAAATAACGAAATTATCAAATTCGCTTTCACTGAAAAGTTTAATGTCTTTTAAATGCTGTTCAGGTAATAAATCGTAAATCCATTTTTCAAGAAGTTCATGCTCAAAATCTTTAATCATTTCGTCCAATCCCTCAACAGCGCGTTTAACCGGAGAAATAACATCTCTTGTCAAAACTTCAGGCAAATCATGAAACAGCCCGGTATAGAAATTATAGTAAATACGTTTATCGCAAGCGCCGATTTCTTTTGATAAAAAATATGATAACATGGCAACCATAAAGGAATGGCCGAGCACGGATGTTCTCGGTACTCTATGTAAGTTTGCCCATCTATACTGGTAACGTAAGTCAGCACAGAAATTAATAAACTGATCATAATTAGCGTAAAGTTTTAATTTTTTCATTCCTTCTAAATCAAAATATAATTCAAGTTTATTTCTGAAATCGGTTTCAATATCGTGTAAATCATAAGCATTCTTATTTAAAGGTTTAATTAAATTAAACTCATAAAGTGAAGCGTAAATATGAGAAGCGCTTAAAATGCGTTTATTTACGGTATCATCCTGCTTTTTAAAGTGGTTAACAAACTTATCATGGAAATCTTTATCAAGGCAGTCTAAAACAGGTTTAAGTTGTTTATATACCCATTCATTAAGCTGTGCATATTTATTTTTATCATTTTTTATCATATAGAAAATATGCGGTTTTAAATCGGTTAGAACAATACGTTGTAAAAGTTCAAAAATTCCGCCTTCGATTATTTCTGTCCAATCAAATCCCGGATCGTTTTCCTGAAACTTTCCAAGGAAAAAAGCTATAAACATTTTGTGAGATTGTTTATCTATTTCATATAAATCCATTGGACGGACTTTATCATTCCATCTAAGCATATACGATGCATCGAATAATTTTAATATAAGTTCTTTAGTTATCATGTTAGCTCCTTAAGCTTTATATTATAATAATTTATTCTCTAAATGTTAATTATATAAATTTCTTGAATGTGTAAGCCTTAGCTGCTTTTTCCCTCTATACTCATCTACTTTAAATTTGCCGCGTATATTTGCGCCCGCTGTAAACAAAGTGTCACTGTTATTTATATACCTTAGAATATTAGAAGGTACGTATAAATTTATTGTGCCTGTTGCATCGCGCAAGTTTAAAATAGTTCCATGAGAGTATGTCCTTGCGTTAGTTATACTCGCGCTTATAACAACGTATCTTCCCGTTGGCATTGAATATACAGCGCTGATGCCTCCGCCTCCCGAAGCTTGCGCTTTGTTCTTATTTTGAGTATTTGCAGCCTGATTTTGCGTCGTGGCAGCCGGTTTTGGAGTAGTATTTTTTATTTTTTTAATTTCATGTTTGCCGCGTTTTGAAATCAAAATCTTTTTACCTGAAAGAAAACAATTTAAAACGAGTTTATTATTATCATGTGTGAAAGTAATGGCACCGGTTTCACTGGTTTTTAAAAGGTGTTTAACCGATTTATGCTTAGAACCCCATTTGTTAATATCAAAGCGTTTTTTCCATCTTATAACATCCGTAAAAATAATAACCTGAGGTTTTGCGTATTTAACTATGTCGTCAATTAATCTTAAATACGGCGCTTTATATTTTCGCCTTCTATAACGTCTTTTGTAATATCTGCGTTTATATGTTCTTCTGCTTCCGTATTTATTGCCGTATTTATCATATCCTGAATATCTGCGAAAGCCGCTGCTGCCTCCATACCGGTTACCATAGCTGCTGCCGTATTTGCTTCCATATTTACTGCCGTATTTATTATATCCGGAATATCTACTATATCGGCGGTAATTATATCTTTTTTTGTAATATTTGCGGCGTTTATAGCGTCTTTTAAAATATCTGCGTTTCTTCGGTGTAGGGAATGTTGAGTAGGGCAGCATAACGACGTCATAATAACCTGGTGATTTCTCGTATATTTTATTCATTACATCCGGATGCGAATCCGTAATAACTAAAATTTTATACCCTTTAAAATTCAGGTCTATTGCATAGTTTGAGCCTTTGTTGGTAAAACGCCTTGGTTTGACACCGTGTTGATTAAGAATTTTTAGTTTAAGGTTTTCCCATGTACTATAGTTCTTTTCTGCCTTGATTTCTTTCAGGTTAAGGAAATTTTTATCAGCGGTATTTATAAAATTGTGATATTGAGTAATATAGTTATTTGCCCATTTTTTATTATTTTTAATCTGCTTATTTAGATAAGCATCTCCGATTTTGTTTAAATATTTATCCGTTGTTTTTGTATAATACGGGATATATATATTGTTGATTTTCATTATTTCGGATAATGCCGCTATACCGGGATATCCTGTATCCGGTGTTATAGCCGGAATAAATGATTTGTCAACGGATAAAATACCTTGTTTTCTTAAATGACTGAATAAAACGCGTTCGCCTGTAAACGAGCTTCCTCCGTTAATTAATATTGCTTTATTTTTCTGTGATACGATACTTACGATAGGGTACTTACCCGTTGCGTATACCGTCATAGATTTTACACTGTCTTTTTTTTGCTCACAAGATAGGAAAGGCAAAAACACAAATAGTGCAGGTATTAAAATCAATATTACACGCAAGGAGTGATAGGAAAGTTTGCTATTTACAACGAGTTTATGCATAAACTTTTTAACAGTGTCTCTAAAAGTATATAAGTATAAAATTGCAGCTAAAATTACATAATAACCTAGCATCCATATAGACGTTGGCTGTGGCGTAGCAGGGTAGTTGAAAGCCGTTGCTCCGAAATACGCGGACCACATAAAACCCTGTCCGGCAAGTGTTGCGGCAGCGCCAAAAGGGGCAGCGAGATAATTACCTATATAAGGGATTAACCCGAATAATCCTACAATCATACCGAGTTGAACAACCACACCAACCGCGGGAATAGCAACGAGGTTTACAAGCAAACCTGACACAGGGAATTGCCCGAAAAACCACGCGTTAAGAGGTATCATCATTCCTAGCTGAATAGCGAATTGCGCGAAAAATAACCCTCTTATAACTTTAGGAATTCTTTCAAATCCGATTTTCCAGAAAACCGGAAACCTGTGGTTTAAGAAATTACCCATATGGATTAAGAGAATAAAAGCGCCAATCAGCATAAGAAAATTAAACGGATTGACTATCATATTAATATTTGAATTGGCTAAAATTACTACGCCGACTATCCACATAAAAGAGAAAATCATGGTAAAACCACGCAATGAGCGGTTTGCCCAATCTTCAATAACCGGTGTTATTAGAACTAATGAAAGCACAGCTCCGAATGATAAAATAAAACTCGCTGCAAAGAGAACCAGCGGATTTTCTATTAATATTACCAGTGTGGCAACGCTGATACCTATATAAAATGCTTTTCTTGCTCCGTAACCGAAATACGCAAGAGCAGCAACGGCAACGGAGTTCATTATTGCGGCGCGTACTGTTGAAGGCCTTGCCCCGGTAACCAAGGTAAATAAAATTAAAATAAAGATGATTAACGGTGCGTAATATTTAGGGTTCATTCCTATTCCGGTAAAAAGTAAAAGGAATAGGATTGTAATCACACTAACGTGAAGGCCTGATACTGCCAATACGTGGCCGACGCCGGATTTACGGAACATGGTTAATACATCGTGTCCGTGGAAATTAATATTATCAAGAGACCTTTTGGTTCCAAGTGTGGAACCTGATAAAAATCTGCTTGCTGGATTAAGGATTGTATTTTTATAAGTGCGTAAAAATCTTTTTTTAGCGCCCAAAGCAAGCTCATAAATAAAACTGCCTTTGGTTTTCTTTACTATTTTTATATCATCAATACCGCAGGAAAGTTGAGTGAAATAACCGCTTTGTTTTAAGAATTCACCGTAATCAAATTCTCCGGGGTTTTTAATTTTGCCCGGAAAATAAACTTTTGTTTTTATCTTTACAGTATAGCCGTAAGCATCAAGTGACATGATGCGTTTAATTTTTTCAATAACTTTTTTATTGTCAATTTTCGCGCCTTTTTTTGCAAAATATACTTTTAATAAAACATCGCCTGATTTTACTTTTGTCCATTTCCCTTTTTTGCCGGTTTTTATTTTTTGAATAGTAATTGGTATATCGCCTTTATTTGATCCGCGCATTTCCGGCTCACTGGAAATTTTTGCTATAAGAGTGATTCTTTTATTGGTTTTCAAGACTCTTAGAAATGCTTCCGCTCCGCCTTTTTCCGGGCTTGATTGAAAAGCCATAGTACGTAAATACCCAAAAGGAAGCGCGACTAACAGCCCTGCTAACACTATAAATAGTTTTTTATTTCTCTTCCATTTTAATTCATTTCTAAATAGTATATAGCTCCAATATAGCCCGCCTAAAATAACGGGAAGAAATATAAATATTGATATTTGAATTTTTAATTCAAGTGCCAGTACTATTCCTATAATAAAACTTACTGCTAATGATAAAAAACGCGTTGTCATCATAACGGTTATCCCTTACTTATTGCCTTTTTTCTGGTTTTGGTCTTGTTTTTTGTCGCCTGTTTTTTCTTTTTCAGGCGCGGGTTCATCTTCATGTATAGATTCAACTTTAACCTGTGGAAAAAACTTTTTATTACTTTTAACGATATTATCTCTTTTGAAATCTGATACAAAAAATACTAATATAAGCCCGATAACAAGCGCTGCTGCGACTGTAATTAATAATGCAAGAGCGCCTTTTTGTTTTTTCTTTGCTTTTGTGGAATGGTCCTCCACTTTTTTAACGTCAATTCCGCTTTGTTTTAATTTGAATTTCATATATTCTACAAAGTTTTTAAAGTTCGCGTCACTTACGGAGTTACCAATAATTTCTTTGGGGTAGGATTCATTTGCTTCAGGCCGGCCTACTGCTGCTCCGGCATGGCCTCCGTCACCTTCACCGCCTATTTTCGGCATGAGTAATCCGAGATTTAGTGAAAAATCAGCTTGATTTAATCTACGAGCAACGAGTATACTTGCACCGTAGCAGTAAAAAATATAATCCGCGTCAGGAAACGTTTCTTTAAAAAATGAAACTGCTTTACCTGTTGTGATTTTAGGCTCTCCGGGCTCAGAATGAACTGCCAATCCCATAATTATTTTTAATGTTTCAGCATTTTTTTGGTCTTCGATAGCTTTTCTGGAAACCGGAACATCACTGCCGTCTCCTAATGCTTTTCCGCCGTTTAAAGCTAAATCCTGATTTTCAGGAGTTGCAATGTGTATGAAATACGCGTTGTTTAATAACTTATCTCTAACACTTTCAAAATAATCATTCCATTCCTTGGTTAAATTCATAAGTTCTTTTTGTTTTAATAATTCAATTGCGTTGTTGTCAGTAATTGATTCGCACAAAAGTTGCGCCAATTCTATTTTACAATATCCGCCTTTAATTAAAGCGGTTAGCTGAAGCCCTAGTTCATATCTATCAGTAACGAAATCCTCACTATGGCTGGCTTTTCTTAATTCCTTTGCCCCGTCACAATCCCAGCTTTTGTTTTGAATGGTGTTTTCATAAACCATATCAGCTCCGCATTTATGGTCAAAAGTTGCTTCGTCAAAATCTTCATCCTGATTTTCACCGCTTAAGGCATAGAAACCTATTAATCCTTCATCTTTAAGTTTTTCAAATGTAGCAAGCTGTTCGTTATTGTATGGATGGTGGTCTTCAAAACGTTCGATTTTAATATCGTGTTCAGCTAAATACCGGACATCACCTTCTAAGTCAGGGATTGCTCCAGTGGGAAAATCTGCCATTAAAATATCCGCGGGCCCGTATACGGTTAAATTTCTCAAACCCTGATGATAGTTTACAAATACATAGCGGAAATCTTTTCCATATATAAGTTTCTGTCCCTGTGCTTCACTTTGTTTTAACAGCCAGTATGTATAAAAGGTCGCGCTGCCAACAGTGTCTAAATCACCACCGCTTTCATGCATATCACGGATAGCTTCTAAAAGTTGAGTTAAATCGCAGTCATCTGAGAGTTTTTTTGAAAACTCTTTTATTTTTTCTCTAGCCTGTTCTTCACTTAACATTCCCTGTTCATTATCAATCGCGTTTTTCAATTCGGGAAGCAAAGTAAAAATGTTTTTCAAAACTTTATCAGCTTCTTTTTTTAATTGTTTATGCCGCTGTTTTCTGTCGTGAAAAGTAGATGGAATACCGAACTCTGAGAAATTTCTTAACAAAGATGATTCTTTAAACGAAACGCGTTTTTTTCTTTCATCTTCACTTACGTCATTGGGCTCAAAACTGCTCTCCATAAACCTGCTGATAATTAATTTCTGAAACCCGGTAATAAATTTATCAGGATCGGGTTCATTTAAAAGTTTTCTAAGAACAACTCCGTATCTTTCCGGCACATAGTAGGTGCTGTCATGCCAAACACATGTAAAATCGTTAACTTGAAGCAGAGTATCTATGGCTTCGGAAAAGGAAGTGCCTATTCCATGGATTACAATTAATTTAAGCCTGTTCATGGTTATACCTTTTTAGTGAAGATTTTAAAAATTTCAATGACTATTCCCTACTCAAATTTAAATAATGCAATGGAAAATACAATAAAATAAACCGTATAATTCGTACTTTTAAATTTACTGAAACATTAAAGTAATATTTTTGAAACCAAACAAAGGTCAATAGAAAACTCAATTCACAATTATTTTCCTTTCTTTTTTTGTTTTTTCTTTTCCTGTTTGAGCCTAAATTTCTCTTCTCTGTTTATTTTCTTTTGATATTTTATCTGCTTTTTTAATTGAGCTTTGTTGTTTTCCCGTTGCTTGGCAAGAAATTCCTGTGAAGCAGTTACGGTTCTTTTTATATTCTTTTGTTTGGAAATTAATTTTTGCATTTTCTTAATATTTGGTTTCCTGTGTAAGAATTCACGTTGTTCAATTTTCTCAGGTTCAGGAAATTTTACGTTATTATATTCGTTTTTAATAAATGAATAAATTTCAGCATCAGTAGGCTCGGATGTACCTAAATTGATTTTTTTTACAGTATAATAACCTGAATGAGTTTTTTCAAAAATTGCTATCCAAAAATTACCGTCAAAATAAACAGTTAACCCTGTTCTCATGATTCTTCTCCTTTTAGAACCTTTGAACAGGGAACGGACAACCTAAATTATTAGGAAGGTTACTTACATTATTATGCTTCCGGACTACCTACCGGAAATGTGTTTTTATCCCTGATGTATAAATAATTAAGTAAAACTAAGGTGTATATATAAATGTAAATTTATAAAAGAATTAAATCATCAGCAATTTTATACTATAAATTTTTCAAATTGTATTTCATATTAATAATTCATGTAATAGCAATTTAGTAATTTATTATATGTATTTTATTACTGTATTACTATGATAGAGTTTTTTTGAGCTATTAGACGTTATAATGAATATAATTAGAGTAAGGCATTTTATTCCTGATAACGTCTTTCTACTTTAATTTGAAAATAAATTTATTATTGATAAGATTATCAAAAACAGAGTATAATAGGCTAAATTAAATAATTTTAAAGTTAAACATAATGGAGCAAATAAAATAAGTGAAATATAAAAACAGAATACAAGATATAGACAAATTACAACGGGATTTAAATAAACACAGGCCTTTAAAAAAACATATTTTAAACGAATTAAAAGAATATTTTCGAATAAATTTAACTTATACAACAAATGCTCTTGAATATAACACGTTAAGTGAAGTTGAAACCAAAATAGTAATCATGGATGGAATAACCATAAACGGCAAACCGTTAAAGCATCACCTTGAAGCAATAGGCCATAGTGAAGCTTACGACTATATGTTAAAACTTACAAAAAAGCACGTTATAACAGAACAAGATATAAAGAAAATGCATAACACATTTTATTACAGAATTGATAAAAAAAATGCGGGTAAATACCGGAAAGTAAAAGTATATATTCAGAACGCGGAGCACATACCACCGCCACCGGAACATATAAACGATTTAATGAGTGATTTAATTAGCAGAATGCCGGACTTAAAAAAACAATTACACCCTGTTGAATATTCAGCAAGGTTACACGCTGAATTAGCAAATATACACCCTTTTGTAGACGGAAACGGAAGAACCGCAAGGCTTTTAATGAATTTGGCTTTATTACAATCCGGTTATAATATCGCAGTTATTCCGCCGGTAGTTAGAACGGATTATATTATGGCAATTGCAAAAACGGATAAAGGCGGTTATACTGACTTTTATAATTTTATTTCCCAAATGGTTTATGAAACCACAAAAGATTATTTACGCATGGTGGAAACTTTGGAATAACGCAAAGGCAATAATATTGATATTGAAAAATTAACAACGGAAATTATCAGAGAAGAAATATATTTAATCCGCGGTTTAAAAGTAATGTTGGATGTTGACTTAGCGGACTTTATGAAGTAAAAACCAAAGTATTAAATCAAGCAGTTAAGAGAAATATAAAATGCTTTCCAAATGATTTTATGTTTCAACTAACAGAAAATGAATTTAATAATTTGCGGTCACAAATTGTGACCTCTAAGGATTTATCTAAACGCAGATATTTTCCTTACGCTTTTACTGAGCAAGGCGTTGCAATGTTATCAAGTGTTTTAAATAGTGATAGAGCGATAAATGTTAATATTGCTATAATGAGAACGTTTGTTCAATTACTGCAATTAATTGACACGAATAAAGAACTAGCTTTAAAAATTTAAAGTATAGAAAAACATTTAACAGATCGTTTAGACAACCACGAAAACGCTATAAAAGAAATATTTGATATAATACAAGACATGAAAAAAATAGAAATACCGAAAAAGCGACAGATAGGATTTATAGAAAATAAATACTTTCTTAATTTCTATGTTCTTTTGCGCGCTATTTAGATAATCAGGCAATAATCTACACAATAACTTTCTTCAAATTATACTTCATATTTCCAAGTTTACGGTTAGCTTTTTTAAGAAACCCAGTGTTGTTTATGTATGCTCCTTTAGACTTTATAACATCAAAACCGCGTTTGTCAATCGCCACAGTATCCCGGCTTAACATGAAAGAATTATATTTGAAATTAGGGTATCCTCTAGGCCCGCCTCTATTTAAACCGAATAAACCGTCAATAATAAACAAAGTGGGTTTATTTCTGATTTCAGGCAAGGAGTTTAAAGAAACTAAATAAGGATTACAGCTTGTACCGTGCATATCCCATGCATTTGAAACACTGCCGTAATGGTTTTTCATTGTCAATGTAACATCCGCAAGGCCGTGATGTTTTAGTACGGCAAAGTTGACTAAGTAGTCAGTATGGTCCAGTAAGATTTTTGCGAGTTTTTGTTCGCTGTCATGAACTTTATAATTACCTTTAAAGCCGTAACCGTCTGAGCCATTAGCAATTACCCGTATGCCGCTTGAACCTTTATTGATTCTATACTTTGCGTATCTTAATTCGGATTCACTCCTGTCCCAGATAATTATATTATTTGCAGGGAAAGTACGCGCTCCAACGCGCATAGACGTTATTATATCACAAAGAGCGTAAACCGCTTCGGGGTGGGTAGGGCAGGAATCATTGATTGTATTTATTTTAATTGAAATGGTTTTATTTGAATCTATACCTTTGAAGATTTTTTTCAAGCCCGCTGCCGCGTCATTCGTTCCGGTTAAACGTTTAATTCCCTGTTCAAGCATATTTTTGCAAACGGATCGGTTGATTTTTCTTCCCCTTGTCGCGTGTTTTGAGTAAACTTCAACAACCGTGCTTGCCGATGCGGTAAAAGAATTAAAAGGCAGAAATAAAGAAGATCCGGCTATAGCACCTTTTTTTATAAAATCCCTGCGGGTGATTTTTTCGTTATTAGAATACATATTATTCCCCTTAGAATTTATTTTTATTATAAGATATTTTACCGTTAATAGTCAATACTTACTTGAAAAAAGTATCGAAATTTTACAAATTAAATTTTTAAAATGCAGGTGATATTTTTAAGCCATTTTAATTCGTTATATTGAAATGTGTATTTTTTGGATTAAAATCAATTAAACTTTTTTCAATACAACTATGCTGATATCATCGTGCTGTTCGTCAGTCCATTTATCCACTTCAGAAATAACAGTATTAATAATATCAGAAGGGGAATCCTCTCTGTTCATGGAAATGATTTCGTGTAATTTTGTCTCTCCAAATAAAGGAACTTCCTTTGAGTCTTTGTTTCTTTCATTAAATTTAAGTTTGGCTTCTGTAATGCCGTCTGAATAAAGAACAAAAAGGTCATCTTTTTCAAGTTTAAAATTATAGCAGTCATTTTCGTTATTATTAACAGCATTATTAACAATGCCTAATAAGAACCCGCTTGAAGGTATTGGAGTAATCCCGCCGTCATTATTTCGGCAAATAAATGGTTCAGCATGGTCATTTCCAAAGATAGAAAAATCACCGTTCTTGTCAAATGAAAATATTCTGAATGTCATATACATGTTGCTGTATTGGGAACCGATTAAACTCTTTTGGGATAATCTTTGCTGAATATTTTCAAAAAGAGTATTATTAATTGCCTGATAAAGAATAGGCAATTCTGTGTTTCTAAGTTTTTCAGAACGGACTAAAGTATTGAAGGATACTTCTGCCATTAACATAATTAAACCTGATTTCAGCCCATGCCCTGAAACATCACCGAATACACCGAGATATGGCTCATTTTTGATATAAAAATCATAATAATCTCCACCGACTTCAGCAGCAGTGCGCATATACGTTGCTACTTCATAACCCGGTATATTTTTTATATCAGGCAGAATAGAGATTTGTATATCTCTGGCGATTGTTTTCTCCTGTTCAACTTTTGCGTTTTCTTCAACCTGTGAATAAAGTTTTGCGTTTTCGATTGATATAGCAGCCTCAATCGCGAACGCTTTAAGAAGTTCAAAATTATCTTCATTAAATAATCCTTTCACCTGCCTGTTATCAAGATAAATCGCTCCTATAATTTTATTCTTGGTTATTAAAGGAACAGTAATTATCGATTTTAATTTTGCATTAACAACGGATTGATCATCTTTCATTTCCTTTAACGCGTCTTTTATTAACTGACCTCTCTTTGTTTTGAACGTTTTATTCAATATTTTATGAGAGTAGTTGAAATTTTCATCTTTAGCATCTTCATTCATGTATATACTTGCAACGTTATCGTATTTTTTTTCTTTATTCTCGTTATTTAATAAAAATAAACTTGCACGCTCTGCTCCGGAAACTTCTATTGCTAATTTTAATATTTGGTCTATTAGTTTATCCATTTCATGGTATTGGGATAATTGTTCTGATAATTTTAATAGATACTTTAGTTGTCTTTGATATGAAAAACTTGAAGAAGACATTGTATCCATATACGTTGATGAATCATATGTACCGCTGGTTTTAGTTTCAGACGTATCATCTTGAACAGAGAATTTTTTCTTATACTTTTTTGCCAGTATGATATCATTCTGTAAATCATTTAAATTAAAGAATGTATTTGCTTTTTCAAAATATTCATCACCTTTAACAGTTTGTTCCTTTTTATAAAAGAGCAATGATTTTACAAAATAATTTTGATTTAGTTGGTAATCATAAGCATTACCAAGCTTATTGCACATTTGAATTGATTTGTCGATAAATGTATGCGCTTGTTCATAATCAGTATTATGTGAGAATACTTCTATTAAAGCTTCAAGCCTGTTTATCCAAATATTCATAAAATCTTGATTAAGATTTTCAATATATTCATTTACTTCATTTAAACTGTTTCTTGCTGCATTTATATTTCCTGACACCGCATAGTATTCAGTTAAAAAGAAAAAACCCAAAAAAACGAGAAAAACTAATTCATTTTGAATTGAGAGATTTATATATCTTAAGGTATTTTTAATAGCGTCAGGTATGTTTCCGTTATAATATTGTGCTCTGCCGAGAATTAGCAGCGCATTGATTTCAAGCACTGTTATTTTTAGTTCCCGCCCAAGCTCATAAACAATATTTGTTTTTTCAATTGCGGTTATCGGATCTCCGATAAAACAATATATTACAGCAATATAAAAACTGCTCCACATCCTCATCATTTCATCATCGAGATATTCATAACTTGAAAGTTCTTCAACAACTTCCATGGCTTTTTGTTTATTTCCCAGATAAGAATATGACTGCCCTAGCATTCCAAGCGGATAAAGTTTTTCTATTATTTCGCCTTTTGGAAATAAATCAATACCTTTTTGAAGGTTATCAATGGCTTCTTTATAGTCTGCGCTATAAACATATGCCCTGCCTATAGAAGAATAAATTACAGCCAGCATATCTGTTAGATCAAATTCCTCGGCATATGGTAAAGCTTTTTTATAGTATTCCATAGCTTTATTTGTATGACCAAGAAAAGAATGGTTTCTGCCTAATAAAAACAGTATTTCGGTTATCATATATTTATCATCAATTTCAACTGCTAATTGAAATATTTCTTCTAATAAATCAATATTTTCACCGAACTCTCCTGTATGATAGTTTAAGTCAACAATATCAAGGCTTAATTTTATTCTGCTTTTAATTGATTTTGTATTATTTACAGCGTAATTTCTTAATATATCCAAGGCAACGAAATAATACTTAACCGCGAGTTTTAAAGCGTAATTTTCTTTGGATCTATTTCCTGCCAATATGTTGTATTTATACGCTTTATTCCTTCTGTCTGCTTTAAAATAATGATAAGCGAGCTGAAAGATTTTATCATCAACTTCATAGTTTTCTTCTATTATTTCAGCTGCAATCTTATTTAAAGTTTTAAATTTCTGGTCGGAAATTTGAGGTATAAGGGTTTCTATAACTTTATCATGAACAAAGCTGTATTTAATTTCGCCTTTTCCAGATAATTCTTCAGTTAATAAACCTGAGTTAATTGACATACCGATATTTATAAGCAGTTTATCCCTGCTTATTGTATCATCAATTTTTTGTATCATTGAATATAGCAAATTGAATTCAAAGTTCTTTCCAAAAATTGCAGCGTAATTTAAAATATTTTTAATATCATTATTTATTTTTGACAACCGCAAAAGTATTTTATCAGTTATGTTTGACGAAATTTTAAAATCTTCAAGTTTATTAAAATCAACATTCCATCCTTCATTTTCCTGATAAATTATTTTTTCTTCAACTAAAGTTTTTGTGTTTTCAATTATTAATAATGCGTTGCCTTGCGTGGCTTCATATAGTTTTAAAGAAAGTTCTTCACGCCCGTTATAAATTGTAC